>JAPPKT010000369.1 GCA_028819675.1 Caldilineaceae bacterium
TCTCGGCCCCCCCGCGGGCCGGGGGGGGGGGGCGGGCGCCGCCGCCGGGCGGGGGGGGGGGGGGGCCCCCCCCCAACATGGGCGGCCCTAATCGCCCCCACCGCACAACTGCAGTAGTCAGTAGTTAGTAGCCAGTGATCAGTTGTCAGAGGGGCCGCTTCCCTTGCCCCAGGGTTGAGCGGGGAAAGGCGACGGCTTAGTGGCTGCTTTGGCGTTACGATTTGCAGGTCGGCTACCTGGCCGATGCGGCCAACTCTGAAAGGCGGGCAAACATGGCGCGGTCGATCTCCTCATGCAGGACATGGGAGATGACCTGCGACCAGCCGTGGACAAAGTAGTCCCAACCGTCGGCAACCGTGAGTCCGCGGGCGGGCGCCTGTGCTTGGGCCTGGCGCATGAAATCCAGTTCGCCGCGATAGTTCAGCTCCCAGACCACACCGTTCAGGGGAAAGAGGGCGGCGTCGGTCAGGGGCGACCCCGGCGTGTCCTTGCCCATGCCGGTTGCATTGACGACCACGCTCCCCGGCGAGAGCCCTGCCAGTATTTCGTCGTTGCGCGGCGCGACATTGTTCTGAATGAATTCGAACTTTATGTCTCGAGCGCCGTCGGCGGCGTTGCGACCCACCATCTCCTTCAGGCGGGCCAGGCGGGGCGCCGAGCGGTTGACCACAACGATGCGCCGGGGTCGGTCGGCCGCACTGGCCTTCTGCATCAGATGCAGTGTCAGGGCTACGGCCGAACCCCCGGCGCCCAGCATGAGCAGCTCGCCGCCAGTCCGGCCGAAATAATCCTGGCCGAGGATGGCGTCCATGCTCAGCCCGCCGGCAACAGGGTCGGTCGCGCGACCGATCAGCTTACCTTCGTCTTTGGCTATGCTGGAGACCTCCTGGGTTGCCCTTGCATAGGGTCCGAGGCCGTCAAACAGGTCGGCCGCAGCTGCCAGCAGATCGATTTTGTGTGTTGTGACGAGCGCGCCGAGAGCCAAAGGCTCCCGTTTGATATCGGTTACGATTTGCCGGTAGCGATTGGGAGCGGCGTGAATCTCCACATCGATCCCAACCAGAGACACTTCCTGTCTGCCCAGTGCCTCCATCCAAAGGGGGAAGACCCGGCGAGATGAGGACTGTCCGGTCGTGACGCCGATAAAGTAAAAGGTATATCCATCGGGCTTGGGTATGCTTGACAGTTGCATTGGACTGTGTTTCACTTCCTCTTCACTCTTTTGCCGGCAGGAAGGGTAGCACACGGCAAGATCGCGTGTCAACAGGAGGATAGCCGATCGCAGCCAGGGACGGCGTCCCCAACGGGACCGGTCCAGGACCCCGTTCCGTCGATGGTATCAGACCGACCAGGCGCGAATCCGACGAACGATGGATTTATCCGAATCGGATCACTTCACCCCCGACAGGCTGTGGCAGCAGGCCAACGAGGCCCGTTTGCGGCTTGACGCCCAACGCTGGGCCGAGACCCAGGAGACCACCCTTTATACCGAAGAGTGGGGGGATTACTACGTGGCCGTCACCCGCGAGGGTCGGCGCCTGGTCCTCTGGATGCTGGACGCGGAAGTGGCCAACACTGACTGGATTCAGAGCGCAATGGACCTTCGCGAACCGCTGCGGCTCCAGAGTTCCTATACGCAGGCGATGATACTGTCGCTTCTGTGGCAGCCCTTCCCCGAGACGGTCTTCCTCAGCGGGCTGGGTGGCGGATGCCTCGCCACGACGCTCCACCATCATTTGACGCGGGCCCAGTTCATCTGCGTTGAAATCGCGGCCCCGGTCGTGAGGGCCGCAACCCGCTTCTTCGGCTTTCAGCCTGACGAACGCCTATCAGTTGACGTATCCGACGTCCGTGACTTCCTCAGTCAGGACACGGCAGACTATGATCTCATGTTTCTCGACGTTTTTTGCGACCACGGCGTCTCGCCCGAGCACGCCACAACCGCGGACTTTCTGACCCTATGCTGCAGCCGCATTCGTGACAGGGGGCTGGTGGCTATGAATCTTGGCAACAGGGACCCTGCCTTTGCGGATGTGGTTGCCTCGCTCTGCAGATTGTTCGCCACAGTTTACTCCTGCCGCGGGCGCGGCAGCACGACAGTCTTCTTCGCAACCAATCAACGCCCCTTTTCGCACCGTCAGCTGGAGGAAGCATCGCTCGAACTGGAAAGGCGTCACGACTTTCTCTTTCCGCTTACCCCATGGGTAGAACGGCTCAAGCAGCTGCAGCCACCGCCTTCCGGAGGCGACCTCGATCAGGGCGCAACCCCGCAGCCGGACAGATAGGGAATCCGCAAAGTGAATACGCCCGCGAAGTTCTGGAGCCTATGGGGGTTGGCGCGGTCCCTGCTGATCTACTACGGCAAGCCCGGCCGCGCCGGCCGTGACCGCCGATTCTATGCGCAGTTCATCGGTCGGGGCGCGCTCGTTTTCGACATCGGCGCGCACGTGGGCAATCGCGTAGGCGTCTTCCTGAAACTGGGGGCGGCCTGCGTTGCCGTCGAACCCCAGCCGCGATTTTCCGTCCTGTTGCAGAAGCTCTATGGGCGCAACCCTGCGTTCACGCTCGTCCAGGCGGCACTCGGGGGCGCAGAAGGTTCAACCGAACTGCACATCAGCCGCCGCACGCCCACTGTTTCGACGACTGCCAGCGCGTGGAGGGAACGGGTCGGACGGTCGCAGTCCTTCGCCAGCGTCACCTGGGATGACTCCGTCGAAGTGGCCGTAACGACCCTGGACAGCCTGATCGACCGCTTTGGCGTGCCCGACTTCTGCAAGATAGACGTCGAGGGGTCCGAGCCGGCGGTACTGCAGGGACTGAGCAGGCCGTTGCCTCTGCTTTCTTTCGAGTACATCCCGGCAGCCAGCGCAGACGCCGAAGCCTGCATTGCTTGCCTGGAAGAGCTAGGCAGTTACGAATATAACTGGAGCCGGGGCGAGTCACAGCGATTACGGGGCGAGAACTGGATCACGCCTGAAGAGATGACAGTCCGGCTGCAGGACATGGAGGCCGACGAACCCAGCGGCGATATCTACGCCCGGCTGAAGTGACAACTGAGGCTGCCCAGACCGGGCATCTGGCAGGTCACGCTATCTCCCTCGTGGATGGGTTGGGGCTCGGTCAGGGATCCGGTCAGCACCACGTGGCCTGCGGCCAGTGCGAAGCCTCTCGCGTGGACCTGGTTCACCGTCCAGACCAACGCTTCAATTGGGTTGCCGCGTGACCGGTCCCAGAGGTTGGGCGCAGCCTCATCGCCGTTGATGCTCAGGTCCACCTGCAGTTGCATGAAGTCCAGGTTGCGCCAGGAAGAGGTTTCCTCGCCAAGGACAATTGCTCCGCCGTTGCCATTGTCTGCGATCCCTGCCAGCATATTCTGCCTACCGTTCCAAGCGGAACGGCAGCTGGGGGCGTAACGTGTCCCGGTGATGTCCAATGCCGGCGCTGCGGTTACAATTGCCTCCAGATCGTCTCGCGTGACCTCGCCGTTTGTGCGCGGCGGGGCGGCTGTGAATCGAAATGCGACTTCCGCCTCGACTTTGGCATGGCGGCAGCGAGTCAGCGGAACAGCCGCGCCGCTGGCGTAGATGGTTGACGCAAGTATACGACCCGGAATCGGGCCGTCGTAGCCCTCAGAGCTCTGCACTCCGGGACTGGTGGCGCCAACCTTCCAGCCGGCGGGCGAGTTGGCGGGATCAGCTGCGAGCAGACGCGCCATTTCGTCCTGCGTAGCGTAGGCAGAAGCGCGATCTGTAGGCAGCAACCGGGAAGGCAGGTCGATGGTGTTGTCTGCGAGCCAAGCATCTGCCAGAAGGCCGGCCGCGCGTTGAATCTTCTCTCTATCCATCATTGCTTACGGCTGGATCAGGCGGATTTACGCGGCCATTCGCACTGAGACCGGGCCGCCACGGCGCAGCTCGCGTCTGCGCATTCATGTCTCAATGACCTCGCCAGACAGGAGCCCGCTTCTCGGCGAAAGCGCGCGGGCCCTCCACTGCGTCCTCACTTTCCAGCATTCTGGCGGCAGCGGGATAGTCGGCCCGGATGGCGTCAGCCAGACTGGCGTAATCCAGATTTCGTCGCGCCACCTGCTTTGTCGCCCTCAGCGCCAGCGGGGCACAGGCAAGGATGTCCTCAACCCAGCTCTGCACGGCGCTGTCCAGCGAATCCCCGGGCACGACCTCGTTGACAAGCCCGAATGCCAGCGCTTCGCGGGCACTGAACTGCCGTCCCGTCAGCAGGAAGCCCATTGCCACCTTGTCCGGCAGCTGTCTCACCAGCCGGTGGACGCCGCCGCCCATCGCGGCCAGACCCACGCGAGGTTCGGGGAACCCAAACACGGCGTGCTCGGCGGCGACGATCAGATCACAGGCCAGGGCGATCTCCAGGCCGCCGCCAAGTGCAAGACCGTTCACTGCTGCAATTACCGGTTTATCAAGGTCGAATCGACGGGACAGTCCTGCGAAGCCTGTTGGCGGGTACTCGTCGCGGCCCCCCTCTGCGAGCGCTTTCAGGTCGGTGCCGGCGCAAAAGCTGCGGTCCCCTGCACCGCGGATCACAGCGATCCACAGGTCGGCGTCGTCCGCAAAGGCGTCGAAAATCTCTGCCAGTTCAAAATGGGCCGGTGGATGGAGGGCGTTGAGGACGTGGGGCCGATTGAGAACGACGTGCAGGACCCGGCCTTCGACGCGCAGTAGGGTATGCTGCGCGTGCTCTGTCAAAGCGCCGATGTTCGTGTGCAAAGCGAATCCTCAGACTGCTTGCAGGCCGTAGAGTTCGGCTGCAGTCTGGCCCATGATGCGGGACCGGAGGTGGTCTGGGAACTGGCGCAAGGCAAAATCGGGCGCGTCGCCGTCCCAGTGGGGAAAGTCGCTTGAGAACATCAGCATCTGTTCGGCGGGGAACATCTCCAGCATGGCGTGGAAATGGTTCGCGTCCGGCGGCTCCTCCAGGGGTTGGGTGGTGACACGAATGTGGCGGGCGGCAACCTCGCTGGGCAACTCATTGAGCCAGGGAATGGTTGAGTGCAGCGCCTTCCAGTTCTTGTCCATCCGCCACAGAATGGGCGGCAGCCACGAGATACCTCCCTCGACGAGCACGAACTTCAGATTGGGGAACTTGGCGAAGACACCTTCGGCCAGCATGCTGGTGACGTGGGCGATGTAACTGTTCACCAGTGTGGTATGCCACTCGAAGTAGCTGGTGGGATATCCGGCTGCATTGGGCGGGCCGGACAGGCCGACGCCTTCTGCGCCGGGATGGATGGCAACTGCCAGACCGTATTCGCTGGCCGCCGCGTAGATTGGGTGGAAGATGCGCTGGCCCCATGGGATGCGCGACGCGCTGGGCAGCTGTACCTGTACGAACTGCGGATGGCTGCCCAGGCGGTGAATCTCTGCCACTGCCATATCGGGCAGATGCGGGTATACGGCCAGGGAGGAGCGCAGCCGGGAACTCCGGGGGAACCATTCCTCGGCGTAGACGTCGTTCACGGCGCTGATGACGGCGGCGGCAAAATCAGGCTCCGGCGACTGGGCAGTGTGGAGTACGCCGCCCGGAAGCAGGACACCGTAGTCGATTTCGTACTTGTCGAGGAAGTGTTCTTGCAGGAGTTCCGGGTCGGCGTGGATGGAGCGGCCGTCTTCCATGGTAACGTCGGAGCGTTCGACGCCCATGGGATTCCACCAACCCAAATTGCCCGGCCCGCGGTTTCCCGAGGCGTAACGCGTTCGCCAGGGCTCCGGCAACCGCGCCTGCACACTATCCTTGTCAGTTAAGGGGTGAATGTCGGTGTCAACTACGAGACCGTTCTTGTATGTCATCTTCCCGCCAGTCCGCTCATTTGGATGCCGCTAACAAAATATCGTTGGGCAAAGAAGAATAGAACCAGAAGGGGGGCGATCATGGCGGTAGACGCCGCCATCATCAGGTTCCATTCGGTGTGGTAGAGGCCGCGGAAGCCGCGCAGGCCGATCGCCATGGTCCAGTTTTCCGGGCTCTGCAGGTAGATCAGGGGTTCGAAGAAGTCATTCCAGTTGTGGATGAAGGCAAAGACGGCAATGGTTGCCAGCACCGGCTTCGAGAGCGGGAGAATGACGCCCCAGTAGATACGGAGGTTGCTGGCCCCGTCAATGCGTGCTGCCTCGTCGAGCTCGAGCGGAATCGTCATGAAGAACT
>JAPPKT010000376.1 GCA_028819675.1 Caldilineaceae bacterium
TAAGGTTCCTCACGGGGCCTGAAGCGCAGAAGGCGATGGCGCTGAGCATCGTGGGACTGCAGCCGACGCGGCGCAGTGTTGCAGGCGAGGTCTGGGATGTAGATTCAATGGGGGCGCAGGCCGGTTACGATGTGGCTGCATTCTCTCGCATCATGGACGATGCCCGTCTTGACCCGGCGTTCCAGGAGAATGAGAAGGTCAACTCTGAGGTCTTCAGCCCGATCTGGGACCAAATCTGGATTACTGCTGAGATTGGCCTGGAAGAAGGCATTAACCTGATCGTTGAACGCATCGACGAGATTTTCGCCTGATAGCCGTGCAGATGGTCAGCCCGGACAGACGTTGAATCCGGGCGCATTGGACCCTGTCCAGACTTGAACCTTGACGGCGCCAGGCCGGCGTGCTTCCTGCTGCGTTCTTGTTCGAAAGATACGCGAAAGAAAGCACGCTGGCCTGATCTGAGGAATCGGGGCGAGCTTCTCCCTAGAACTGGTGAGGAAGCTTCCTCACCGCTCCCATCCTACTCCAGGAGACTGGCAGGAGCTGTAAGGATTCAAGATTCCACCTTAAGCGGTAACAAGAGATGGTGGTGGACTGATAGGGACTGCATCGCAGCCGTCAAGAAGCTGTCCTAATTCTGAATCAGGAGGAACCATGGCAAATCGAATGAACCGACGCGATTTTTTGAGCCTGTCCGTGGCGACGGCAGGCGGCGGGCTGCTCGCGGCCTGCGTTGCCCCGGCGGCCGCCCCTGAAGATTCGGGGGCGTCGATGGCCGAGGAGCCTATCGAGATCAGACTGGCGGAGGGTAGTTGGGTTGGTCCTGAGGGGATCGCATTCTGGACGGATGAAATCATTCCCAGTTTTGAGGAAGAGAATCCCGGTATCAACGTCACCTTTGAGAATGCCGAATCGCCCGACTATGCCGACAAGCTCTATACGCAGGCGGTGGCCGGCGATTCACCTGATGTCATGTTCGTATGGGACAACATCAATTATAACCTGTTGCAGAAGGGACAGCTGCTGCAGCTGGACGATTATTTCGAAAGCGAATACCTGGAGGACTTCTATCCAGCTTTGGTTAATGCCCATCTGTTGGACGGGCAGCTTTTCGGTATGCCCAAATACGTATCAACGGTCGTGATGGCCTATAACAAGGACCTCCTGGACGAGGCCGGCGTCAGTCATCCAGACGGGGAATGGAACTGGGACGACTACCTTGCGGCATACGAGGCAACGACCAAGCGGGATGACAGCGGAAACATCGTCCAGTGGGGAAATTACGTTGCACAGGGGTACATTCAACACTACGTCTGGATGAACGGCGGCGAGTGGATGAATACCGAAATCTTCGGTACGAAATGCCTTCTGAACAGTGAAGAGGCGGTGGAGGCTCTCAAATTCAACCACGATCAGATCTATGGTGACAATCCAGTGGCGCCGATAGCCGGGTCTATTCCAGAAATGGGATGGTGGAACGTCTTTTCGACCGGCAGAGTGGCGTTCATGGAATCTCACAGCTGGACCGTGACCAACTACATTCGTGAGAACGACTTCGCGTGGGACTTCATAGATCTACCCGTGGCACGTGACGGCACCAAGGCAGGCCTTACCTTCTGCAATGGGTATGTGATAGCAAAGAAGACGAAGGAGCCTGACGCGTCCGTTCAGCTGGTGAGATTCCTGACCTCGCCGGAGGCTGAGGAGGTCATGGCGTTGAGTATTGTCGGACTGCAGCCGGCGCGGCGCAGCGTGGCCGGTGATGCCTGGGACGTGCGATCAATGGGAGCGGAAGCAGGCTACGACGTGGCCGCTTTCTCACGTATCATGGAGCATACACGGTTGAACCCGGCTTTCCAGGAGAACGACAAGGTCAACTCCGAGGCGTTCGGTCCAATCTGGGACCAGATCTGGGTGACCGGTGAAATAGGCCTCGAAGAGGGCGTCAATCTGATTGTGGAGCGCATCGACGAGATATTCGCCTGAGAAAGCTGGATTTAAGGGGATGATGGAGAGGAGTAGGTGAGACCCCTAAACGAGGTAGAACAGTGCCTTTCCTTCTCCTTGTCCTCTTATCCCTACCCGCTCCATTCTTGTAACTCGGGATTGGAAGGCAGGCCCAAAACATGAGCGCCGAAATTCAGAGCAGCCAGACTCCATGGGCAAGATTGCTCGCATCGAATGCCTGGTCGCGCCGCACATTGCGGCAGCGGGAGGAGTTGATCGCGTATCTCCTGGTCTCACCATGGGTGATAGGGTTTCTGGCGTTCATTCTCGGCCCCATGCTGACTTCGTTGGGCCTAAGCTTTACTGAGACGGACCTGTTCACGCTGGAGTTTGTGGGGTTGGAGAACTACACCAAACTCCTCTCCTTTGACACGACGCGAACGCTCTTCTGGACGACGCTTTACAACACGGCCTATTACGTTTTCCTCAGTATCCCTCTGACGATCAGCGCCGGGTTTTTCATCGCGATGCTGCTCAACCAGAACATTTCCGGGCAGCCCACCTACCGAGTCGTTTACTATCTGCCTGCAGTTATTCCCGGCATTGCCACTTCGCTGTTGTGGCTGTGGCTGTTTCAGCCTGAATTCGGTCTAATCAACTGGGCGCTGTCGCTGGTGGGAATCGAGGGACCGCGCTGGTTGTTCGACAGGAGTACGGCGAAGATGGCCCTAGTCCTCATGAGCGTGTGGGGCGCGGGATCCAATATGCTCATTTTTCTGGCCGGGCTGCAGGGCATCCCCACCGAATTGTACGAAGCCGCGACCATTGACGGGGCCGGCATTTGGCGGCGCTTCCGCAGCATTACGATCCCGATGATCAGTCCGACCTTGTTCTTTGTGGTGGTCACGCAGATTATCTGGTCATCACAGGTATTCACAAACGTGTACGTGATGACCGAGGGCAAGGGCGGCCCTGCGAACGCCACGCTCATGATGGTTCTCTATCTGTATCAGGTGGCCTTCCGGCAGTACCGGATGGGGTATGCCAGCGCCTACGCCTGGATCTTTTTCCTTATACTCCTGGTCTTTACGTTAGTTCTCTTCCGATCGTCCAAGGCCTGGGTCTACTATGAGACAGAGATCGGAGGTCAGAGGTCATGAGCGGCGCGGCAGTCGGTATGGGCAGTTCGCGTGCGAGCATAGAGCGAAGCCGGAGAACGCAAACGTTCTTTATCCACGCCATACTTATTGCCGGAGGGATCATCGTAATGATTCCCTTGGCGTGGATGCTCTCCACATCGCTCAAGCCGCCGCACCAGATCACCAAGTTTCCGCCGATATGGATTCCGGACCCGTTCGTGTGGTCGAACTACGTTCGGGCAGTGACGATTTTCCCGGTTTCGTTCGTGGTGTTTGTGCGTAACTCGATGTACATGAGCCTCATGATCACACTGGGGACGGTTCTTTCCAATGCCGTTGTGGCCTTCGCTTTCGCCCGACTGACCTTTCGAGGAAGCCGTGTCCTCTTCATTATTGTACTGAGTACGATGATGCTGCCGCAGCAGGTAACGATGATCCCTCTCTTTATCCTGTTTTCCAAGTTCGGCTGGATAAACACTTACAACCCGCTGATTGTTCCCCACTTTTTTGCCAACGCCTACTTTGTTTTTCTACTTCGTCAGTTCTATACCACCATCCCACGCGAGCTGGACGACGCGGCGCGAATCGACGGCTGCGGCGTCATTGGGTTGTTCCTTCGTATCATGCTGCCGTTGAGCAAGCCGGCCCTGGGCATCACCGCCATCTTCGCTTTTACCTGGGCGTGGAATGAGTTTCTGGGGCCGTTGATCTATTTGAGCAGGATGGAAACCTTTCCGCTAGCGATCGCGCTCTCTTTCCTGCGAGCTGCGCATGGCGTGCTGTGGTCGGAACTGATGGTGGTCTCCTTTATTGCGATGCTGCCGCCGGTACTCCTTTTCTTCGTTGCGCAGAAGCATTACATTCAGGGCATCGTGATAACGGGCGTTAAGGGGTAGAACTCCAGTCCTTCAGCTTGTACATCTCCGACCGGAAAGGAAGCCAAAATGATCTTCAAACCCAGCATTGTCGCGCGCATGTGGGATACCTGGCTCTACTACCACGAGGGCAAGCATTACCTCTTTTACCTGAGCAACTCGCTCGCCGACGTACGCTGGGACGGGATGAGCGTGGCAGTATCGGAGGACGGCGTCCACTTTGAAGACCACGGCGAAATCATCCACAAGGCGGATGACGCGGTCTGGATGGGCACCGGCATGGTCTGGCGGGTGGGGGAGAAGTTCATGCTCAACTTTTCGGAGGAGCGGGCCGGCATACAGGAGATCTTCTTTGCCGAATCAGACGATTTACTGCACTGGACGCGCCTGCCGGACGAGGAGTACATCTGCCGGGCCGATTCACGCTGGTACCATGAAGACCCTACCTTCACCAGGCCGCGTTGGGACTGCATCTGGGCGCTGCCGCGCGAAGAGGGTGAGGGTTACATTGGCTTTCTGACGGCCGTGGCGCGGCACGGTCCGGCGGGGTTGTGCGGGACGGCCGGGTGTGTCGTCTCTGACGATGGCCGGCACTTTCGCGCGGCGCCGCCGGTGATCGAGACCGGCGTGTGGGGGGACCGCGTTGAGGTGGGGGCGGTTGAGAAGTTCGGCGACCGTTACTACATGCTGCTGGGGGTAGGGTCTGCGCCGCTGGGCGCCCGCCAGCGTTCGCGGCTGCCTGCAGGCGAGGGGGGGATGTTTGTGTTGAATTCGGACAGCCAGGCGGGACCTTATGTACTGGATCCCGGGCAGGCCCCGTTCCTGGGCAGCAGCCCCGTCCTCTATACATACTTTGCCCGCTTTTATCGCTGCGGCGACGAACTGTTGCTCAATCACCACACGGTTCCGCGCAGTGGGCACGCCGGTCCGGAGGACATTTACTTTTCGCCATTGAAGTCGGTGCAGCGCGACGACGCCGGTCTACTGAGTCTGCACTGGTGGACGGGCAACGAGGCGCTGAAGGGAAGGGAAATGCCTGTCGTCTTGGAAGGAAGCCAATTGTACGCCCTGCAGGAGGACGCATGTTCCCTGGAGGTCGGACAGGCGCAGCTCAGCGCGGTATCGGGGGGCCTGGCCATCCTGCCGGCGAAGTATGACACTGCACGCGGTGTCATACTGGAGGCGGAGGTGACGGTGCACGCTTCCGATGCCGCGATTTCCGGGGCGGGGCTGTTTGTGGAAGGTGAGACGGTCAACGAGGGGACCCTGTTGTTCGCGCAGAGCGACGGGCGGGTGGCGGTCGGGCGCTACGACGGCTATTCCTTCAAGATGCAGGATGCCAAGCCGTACGACTTCACGCCTGACGAACCGGCGCGCTGGCGGCTCCTGCTGCGCGATGCGCACGTGGAGCTTTACATTGACGACGAGCACATCCAGTGCTTCACGATGGACCACAGACCGGGGGGGCGGTTGGGCTTCGCGGTCGAGGCCGGCAGCGCGACTATCAGCAAGGTCCAGGCGTGGGAGATGTCACTTTGAGGTGGGCTAAGAGTTAGACTTCGAGTCAGTCTGTCTACAGAACTACACAGTTGAATGCCCAGCAGCGCCACTCGACGTTGTCGAAGTTGCTGAGTTTCAGCCGCAGCCGGTTCTCGCCGCGTCTGAGCCTGACCGGTACCTCGCTGGTCGCGAAGCCTTTTTCATGTCTGATGGTCGCAACCGGCACGTCGTTGACCCACACCTTCATCCAATCGTCAAAGCCGAGACACAGCGTAACTTGCCTGTCTGAATCCTCCAGCAGCACGGTTTCGGCGTAGGCAGCGACGTTGGCAGGCTGCGTGCCCGTGTTGCCGGTGGCGTCACGGCGAAACCAGCGGGTGAAGTCGATCCAGGTCAGCTCCGGCGCTGTTTTCACCGCTGTCAAGGACCGTCCGCCCCATTCCCACTCAGCCGGCCACTGGTCTTCAGGCTTCTCTGGGAACTCTACACGTTCGAAATCATCGAATGTCTGGCAGTCAATGGGTCCGGAGAGCGTCCAGCGGCCCGGGGTCTCGACTGCCGGGGCGTCGCTCCCTGCATCTTTGTAATAGTACAGAACGCTCTCCATGTCGTTGGCGCGCGTGCCGAATCGGAGCGACAGCGACGAGTTGAAGGTTA
>JAPPKT010000417.1 GCA_028819675.1 Caldilineaceae bacterium
TAGCGGTTCAGGCGGATTTATTTATGATACCTGTTGAGGGCGCAAAGGGTAAATGTAGTTTTGCGTTGATGGATGTAGTCGAATGCGGAGAGAGAGTGGCTAATGGCCGTTGTCTGAATCAGGATTTGCAGGATTTCTAAGGATTTTCAGGATAGCGGGCGACCGGTTGCTGTCTGTTGGGCGGGTATTTCTTGGGGCGGATGCGAACTGCAGGGGTTAGGGGCTGGGGGCCAGGGGTAAGGGGCGGCGCCTCCGCTGCCGGAGGTTGGTGGGGGGACTGATTGCGGTCTGGTTGCCACCTGAAGGGTACGATAGTTTACCGCCATTTTGGGTTGCACACGGTTAGAGGGTGTCATTGACAAAACGGGGAGGGCGTGCCAAGATGCAGGGACCAGCACTGAACTCATCGACACCGCTCATAGACGAGAGGCATTTCTGGCAGTTTAATCACCCTGGAAAACCTGTTGGCCGGCTCAGGTCGGTCTGCGGTGGGTCGCGCGCTCGAGGAAACTTTGTGATCGCATCCACGCTGCGGGCTGCCCTGATATTGGATGGCCGGGCGCGTGTTGGCCGGACTGCGTTTGCGTAGCTTTGAGCTTTCAACGTGCGGGGGACGGGCCCGCTGAGGGTGCGTTGACAGGCCGGCTACCTTCGAAAAGGAATCGCCCAAATGAAAGCAATGATGTACCGCGGCCCGTGGAAGATGCCGGTGGAGGAGCTTGAGGAACCGACGGCGTCGGCGGGCAAGGTGGTTGTGGAGGTGGAGGCGGTGGGCATCTGCGGGTCGGATGTACACGGGTTCACCGGCAAGAGCGGGCGGCGCACGCCGGGCATCGTGATGGGCCATGAGTTTGCGGGCACGGTCGGGGAAGTGGGGCCGGAGGTGGAGGGATACGCGGCCGGCGACGGTGTGGTCGTGATGCCTCTATTTACGGTTGCCCCTGGGGCGGACCCGTACCCAATCAACCTGTCTCCCCACCGGCGGTTGACGGGCATGAACGAGCACGGCGCGTATGCGCAACGGGTTGCGGTGCGGACGGCGCAGCTGTTTCCCAAGCCGGACGGCCTGAGCTGGCAACGTGCGGCACTATGCGAACCGATGGCGGTGACACTGCACGCGGCGCGGATTACGCCCATCAACCCCATGCAGAAGGTGGCGGTGGTTGGCGTGGGGCCGATTGGCCTGCTGGCGATGCTGGCGGCACGTTTGAAGGGGGCGGGAACGGTGATTGCGGTGGACCGTTCGGTGCACCGGCTGGAGCTGGCCGAGGAGCTGGGGGCGGACGCGGTCATCAACGTAGACGAGACGGACGCGGTTGCGGCGATCCAGGAGATGACGGGCGGGGGCGTGGACGTGGCGTTCGAGGCGGTAGGACTGAGCCCGACGGCGCAACTTTCGGTCGAGGCTACGCGTAATGGGGGCAACGTCACCTGGATCGGAAACAATGCACCGATGATCGAGTTGGATATGCAGAGTGTCGTTACGCGTGAGATGAGCGTGCGCGGCTCCTATGGGTTTGACGAGACCGATTTTGCGGCGGCGATCGAAGCCCTGTCCTCGGGCCGGCTGAACGTGGATCCGCTGGTGGAGTTGGTGGCGCCGCTGGACGACGGGCCGGAACTTTTTCGCAGCCTGGCCGCGGGGGAGAACGACCTGGTCAAGATCATTTTGAAACCGTAGACGAATCGGATAGATGTGATAGGCGCAAAATCAGATAGCGCACTTGTCCGATCTTTTGACAGTGTGATTGACTGAATAGAAAGAAAACCACGCGTTCAACCCTATGAAAATCGCAGCGTTTCCCAAGTGTTATCTGGACGATATTTCCCTTCACCGCACGATGTCGGTCTTTGATTGGATCGAGCAGGCGGGGGAGCTTGGCGCCGAGGGGTTGGAGATGTACGAGGGTTTTTTCTGGAGCCTGGACGACGGTTATATCGATTCGATCGGAGAGGCGATCGAGGGGGCAGGATTTGCGATGCCGATGCTGTGCTGCTCGCCGGATTTTACGGACCCCGACCCGGGGGCAAGGGAGCGGGCAGTTGAACGGGAAGCTCAGATGATCGAAATCACCCGGAGGCTGGGCGGTCCTGGCGCCGTCTGCCGCGTACTCTCCGGTCAGAGGAGGCCGGGGGTGACGGTGGAGCAGGGGCTGGAGTGGGTGGTGGAATGCATTAAGGAATGCATCGGGATTGCCAGAGAGAACGACATCGTGCTTGGACTTGAGAACCACTACAAGGACGGTTACTGGCAGTACCCGGAATTTGCGCAGAGGATGGAGACTTTTGTAGAGTTGCTGGAGGCCATCCCGGAACGGACACATTTCGGCGTCCAGTATGATCCTTCGAATGCGCTGGTTGCGGGGGACGATCCGGTTGAACTGCTGCGCATGGTGGCGGACCGGGTGGTTACGATGCACGCCAGCGACCGTTTTCTGGAAGAGGGGACGACGCTGGAAGAGGTGCTGTTGCCAGACGGCCTGATCGGGTATCCGGACAAACTCCAACACGGCATAACCGGACAGGGAAGCAACGACTATGACACCATCTTTTCGATTCTGCGGGACAGTGGATTCGATGGCTGGGTCAGCATTGAGGACGGCATCAACGGAATGGAAGAGATGCGTGAGAGCATCGAGTTTTTGAAGCGGAAGCGTGCCCAGTATTTTGAACGGTAGAAACGATTGATTTATAAGCGAGAGAGTGTACTCACTCGACTCGCAGTGCCGCGGAGGATGAGCGTTGTCGATAAAATTTGGGACGGATGGCTGGCGGGCCGTCATTAGCGAAGATTTCACTTTTGAAAATGTGCGCAAGGTTGCGCAGGCGATTGCGGATGTCACGAACGACCAGTTCCGAGGCCTGCCGCGATTGCAGCCGTCGCTGGTTGTGGGATTTGACACACGGTTTTTGAGCGATCGTTACGCGGTGGCGGTGGCAGAGGTGCTGGCCGGAAACGGTATTCGGGTCTGGTTGAGCCAGGCCGATACGCCGACGCCGATGATTTCGTATGCGATTGTTGACAAGTGGGCTGACGGCGGCGTGATGATCACGGCGAGCCACAATCCGCCGCGCTACAACGGGATCAAGCTGAAGGCGTCGTACGGCGGTTCGGCCAGCGGGGCGACGCATAAGGAGGTGGAGCGGCGCATTCATCTGCGTGAGGGACGGGGAGAACAGCCAAGGAGGCTGGACTATGAGCAGGCGCTGAAGGCCGGTATCATCGAGCGATTCAACCCGTTGCCGGCCTTCCGTTCGCAGATGCGGAGCCTGGTGGATTTTGATGCGATCGAGCGGGCCGGGCTGTCGGTCGCGGTGGATGCGATGTACGGTGCGGGACGGATTTATCTGCGGCGGCTGCTGGAGGGTGCCGAGTGCCAGGTGACTGAATTGCGGAACGAGATGAATCCCGGTTTCAACGGTATACACCCGGAGCCGATCGCCCAGCATTTGCAGCCGCTGGTGGCGGAGATGGCGACGGGCAAGTACCATTTGGGACTGGCTACGGACGGCGACGCCGACCGCATCGGGGCGATCGACCCGGACGGACGTTTTATCGATCCGCATCAGATTATGGCACTGCTGGTCGACTATTTGATTCAGGACCGGTCGCTGCGGGGAAGCATCGCCAAGACGGTCAGCACTACACAGATGTTGAACCGGCTGGGGGCTCACTACGGGCTGCACGTGCACGAAACGCCGGTGGGCTTCCATTACATCAGCGATCTGATGCTGCAGGAGCCGGTGCTGCTGGGCGGAGAGGAGAGCGGCGGGATCAGTATACTCGGCCACATTCCTGAAGGTGACGGGTTGCTGATGGGACTGCTGCTGACAGAGATGGTGGCCAAGCGGCGCAAACCTTTGGGCGTGCTGATCGACGAGCTGATGGGAAGGCCGTATATGGGCAGGTTCTGCTATGGCCGCGACGACCGGGCGGTCAAGCCGTTCCCCAAGGCGGACCTGGTGGAGGGATTGATCGCGAACCGGCCGAGTGCTCTGACGGGAACGAGCGTTGCGCAGGTGAACAACCAGGACGGGGTGAAGTTCATCCTGACGAACAACAGCTGGCTGTTGATCCGACCCAGCGGCACGGAACCGCTGCTGCGCATCTATGCCGAGGCGTCGTCGCACGAAGCTGTTGCGACGCTGCTGGCAGAAGGGACGGTGCTGGCCCAGCAGGTTTTGAAGAAGATTTGAGAGGCAGCAGGACGGGGTGATGGATTTGGGTGCCGGCGGGAGTTCGTTTGCCGGCCAGTCCGTTACGGCAGGCGGGTGTAACTTAGAGTAGAAGACGGGGAAGGGCGTGAGCTGTACGGCTCGCGCCTTTGCAGTTTGCTGGGGCAGATTCGGAACGCACCGCACGGGGGCAGGCGGGTTACGCGGCCATCGGATTCGTGTTGTGGTAGTCGTCAGCTGGGTCTGGGGATTAGCCGCTGTCTGATTTCCTGGCGCGTCCGCTCGAAGGTCTGGCGAAGTTTCAGGTCGGAGCCATTCTGGGCGCTGACGACGCGCTGTGCGCAGGTGACACAGCCCAGTGAGGCTTTGTAGCTGCTCTGGTCGCAGTTGAGGCAATCGCAGAGGCGGATCATCATGAGAGAGAAAGCAAGTGTATCCTCGTTCCCATCGCACTGACTTGCGACTTGCTCAACCAGTTCCTGCCAGTCGGCGCCGCGTTCCCGGCTTAGAGGTCTGACAGCCCGATGAGGAAAGAGAATTTCACTTTGGGGGTACATGACGACTCCTCTCGTGGGTTTTCGGTTGTTGGCGACTGACAATCGGGAGCAGAACAGGCTACAGTTGCCGAGGCATGCGGTTCAGAATCCGGTGGCGAACAGATAGACGCTCAGCAGGACCAGGGCGATTGCAGACAGAGTGACAATCAGAATAAACAGAAGCGGCAGCAGAACGGCGGCCAACGAGCGCAGACGGGGAAGATGAGTTACTTCTTCATTGGCCCTGATGTAGACAACGAAGGCCCAGATGACGCCGACCAGACCGCAGACGCGGCCGAAACAGGGGATGGGTGAGAGGCCGACGAGCAGGAGGGGTGCGGAAGCGAAGCCGGTGGCGGCGAAGAAGGGCTGCAAGCGGCAGGTGGCGCCGAGGACGCTGTTGCAGACCATTACCAGGGCGCCGTAGACGATCCAGAGGGCGAGCCAGCGCAGGGGCCAGTTGATCCATTCGCCGAGGGCGCTGAAGAAGGCAGCAAGCCAGCCGGGCAGAGGCTGGGGCAGGCCGGCGATCAGTTGGAAGAGCTCGACGATCTGGGCAGGGCTGAACAGGGGGAAGACATAGTCGAGAGGCGTTTGTTGCAAGAGAGAGGCCTGTGCGCCGAGGCGGGCGAGAGGGAGGGCGGTACCGGCTGATGCGGCCTGCTGCCAGTTGACGAGGAAGGGCAGGAAACCGGCCAGGAGGCCGAGAAGGAATACCATGCCCAAGGACTGGCGCATGGTGGTTTCGGTGAAACCGGAGGCGCGCAGCTGGACTGCGTCGCTCATTTTCTGAGGCGTGGGCAGCCAGTGGCGGATGTTCACAGACTGCCTCCGGCGATGAGGAGCAAGGCGCCAAAAGCTACGGCGACAGCGGCGCTGACAAGCAGAAGCAGCAGATATGTGCCGACGGCGACCAGCGCGGCGGGGCGTGGAGGCAGCTCGTGGGCCACTTCCAGCCCGCGAAAGGCGATCAGGATGCCCCAGACGTGGATAAGGACAGCGGCGACGGAGACGAACGGGATAACGGTAAAGAGATAGAGTAGACGAGAGGCGTTGCTGAGGGCGACGGCGCCCAAAGTCTGGGCGAGTGTGCCCTGTCCACCGGCTGCGCGGGCAAGCAGGTGGCTAACGAAGCCAAAGAGGAGCCAGTGGCCGATCAGGCCGAGAGGGGTTGTTGCCAGCGTAAGCAGGCGGAAGCCGACGCTGTCGTAGCCGCTGTAGGCAAGCAGGAGAGGCCAGCCGTTGCGCAGGGTGCGTTCTATCTCGAACAGTGTTTCGCCGCCCGCTGTTCCCTGCCGCAGGGTTTGCAGCACAGTGTTCAGAAGGGCGTCCGATGGCGGCAGCGAGGCGGTCAGGAGGAGGCTGCCGATGAGCTGGGCGACGGCGACGAGGACACCGATACAGG
>JAPPKT010000042.1 GCA_028819675.1 Caldilineaceae bacterium
GGACGGTGGGCGGATAGCCCTCGTGGACGGTCAGATCGAAGCTGCCGCCCATGGCTTCGACGACGCCGCAGGCCCGGCGGAGCTCGTCCTGCAACAGGCGGCGCGCCTCCGGGGAGAAACTGCGGATCGTGCCGTTGAGATAGACGCTGTCGGGGATGACGTTGTTGACGGTCCCGCCGTGAATCTGGCCGATGGTGATGACACCGGGTTCGAGGGGGTCGAGGCGGCGGCTGACGATGTGGTGGATGGCGTGGACGGCGTGGGCGGCGAGGACGATGGGGTCGTTGGCGGCCTGGGGGCGGGCAGCGTGGCCGCCGGCGCCGCGCACGGTGATCTCGAACTCGTCGGCCGACGCCATCAGCGGGCCGGAGCGGCTGGCGACGACGCCGAGGTCCTTGGTGGGGTCAACGTGGATGCCGAAGACGGCGTCGAGGCCTTCGAGCGCGCCCTCTTCCACCATGCGAATGCCGCCGGACTTGCCCTCGTCGTCGGAGGCCTCTTCGCTGGGCTGGAAGAGCAGGCGCACGTTGCCGGGGAGGCGGCCCTCGTCGGCCATCTCCTTGAGGAGCGTGGCGGCGCCCATGAGCATGGCGGTGTGGGCGTCATGGCCGCAGGCGTGCATGAGGCCGGGCCGTTCGCTGTCGAAGGTGCTGCCGTTTTCTTCCTGGATGGGCAGGGCGTCCATATCGGCGCGCAGGCCCACCAGGGGTCCGTCGCCGCCGTGGATATGGCCGACGACGCCGGTTTTGGCGACTTCGGTCTGCGTTTCGACGCCCAGGTCGAGCATCGTTTTGTTGACGAAACCGGCGGTGCGATGTTCGGTGAAGGTGAGCTCGGGGTACTTGTGAATCGTGCGGCGCCAGGCGCTGATTTTGGGTTGGATGGCTTTGGCGCGCGTGTACAGTTCTGCGCTTGTAATTGGTGAATCGTTTGGCATCAGATCGCTCCTGGTCGAGTATTTTTCACCGTCAGCGCCTGCGTGAGGGCGAGTCGGTGCTGACGGCGGTTATTGGTTGGGGAAAACCATCATTTCGAAGGCCCCGTCTGCGGGGGCCGCTGTATCCGTTATGTCATTATACTACGCTTCTGTGCCGCGGGCTGCGTCGGGATGCTTGGCGGGTGAAGGCGCGGATGGGGTAAGTGCGAGGGCACCCACAAGGGTTGCCCCTACAGGGATTTGAGGCGGGGCAGTTGATCGAATTGCGGGATCGACCAGTGAGGATGAGCCGAATTCGGGCCGCACGCGAGACGGAGATTCCGCAGCAGACGCGGGGCGAGAAATTACACAGGCGATGTGTATTTCCGGATCCGTAGTGGGAGGAGGGAATTACACGCACGATGTGTAGCTTCTACTGCTGTAGCGGCGTCCGTAGCGGGGTAGAGGGTTACACATTGCGTGTGTAAGTTTTTTTGCTGTTTTGGCCCGGAAATGGGGGGCAAAAATTACACACGCGATGTGTAATTTTGACGGTTTCGGGGCTCTCATTGGAGGGGTTGATGTTGTGGGAATTTGCGCGTTCGTCATGTTTGGCTGGTTCCATGGTGCAAGAGGGGATGGAACATTGGGCACCCACTTGGGCACCCACAAGGGGTGCCCCTACGGGGGTTTGGCTGGTTGGGGCATTTGAGGGTGACGCCGGCTTGGGCACCCACACGGGGTGCCCCTACGGGGGGCTGTGGCAGGTTGGCGCTGATGTGTGGTAGGCATGAACTGCGAATAGGGGCCGGATTTTGCGCATTCTGGCGAATGCAGGAAAATTAGGCGCATCTTTCTCACATTTTCGGGCGCGGCGGTGGCAGGTTGCCGGCCCGCCAAGAACCGAGGCGAACTATGACATCTGTTACCAGCCGTGAAATCCATTTGCGCAGCCGGCCGCACGGGTTGCCGACCGCGGACAACTTTGCACTCGTCAGCGTCGAGGTGCCGGCGCCCAGCCAGCCGGGGCAGGTGCTGGTGCGCAATCGATATATCTCGGTGGACCCCTATATGCGGGGGCGGATGCGGGATACGCGCAGCTATACGCCTCCTTTCGGGCTGGATGAGCCGCTCACGGGAGGCGCGGTGGGTGAGGTGATCAGCTCGACCAGCGAGGGGTTTGCGGAGGGTGATTTCGTGCTGCATATGTTCGGCTGGCGGGAATATGCGCTGGCGGAGGCGCGCCATCTGACCAAGGTCGATCCGTCGCTGGGGCCGCTACAGAGTTTTCTGGGTGCGCTGGGGATGCCGGGGATGACGGCGTATGTCGGGCTGCTGGACATTGGGGCGCCGAAGGAGGGCGAGACGGTATTCGTGTCGGGCGCGGCGGGCGCGGTGGGCTCGGAGGTGTGCCAGATCGCGAAGATCAAGGGCTGCCGGGTGGTGGGTTCGGCCGGTTCGGAGGCCAAGACGCGCTGGTTGGAGGAGGTCGCGGGTGTGGACGCGGCGATTAATTATAAGGAGACAAGGAATCTGCAGCGGGCGTTGAAGAATGCCTGTCCGGACGGTATCGACGTCTATTTCGAGAACGTTGGGGGCGAGCATCTGGAGGCGGCGCTGCAGTATATGAACGATTACGGGCGCATCGTGGTGTGCGGGATGATCAGCATGTACAATGCCACGTCGGCGGAGCCGGGGCCGGCGAACCTGGGGCTGATAATCGGACGGCGGTTGAAGATGCAGGGCTTTATCGTTTCGGACCATCCTGAACGCCGCGACAGTTTCCTGCGCGATGTCTCGGGCTGGATGCGGGAGGGTAAGCTCAAGTGGGAGGAGACGATCCACGAAGGGATCGAGAAGACGCCGGAGGCGTTTATCGGTCTGTTTCATGGCGAGAATCTGGGGAAGATGCTGGTAAAGGTTTAACTGCAGTTTTTAGTTGCTAGTTTTTAGTTTTTAGTGGGTGCTGCGGGGGTTGGAGTTCACTGGGGATCGGGAAGTTTTGTGGGATGGGGAACGCTTATGGAAACGCGGGCGATGGAGCCCCCGATGGGGCTTTATTTTGAGGAGTTTGTGGAGGGGGACGGGTGTGAGAGTGTGGGCCGGACTGTTACTGAGGCGGACATTGTCAATTTTGCGGCGCTGTCGGGGGACTGGAACCGGATCCACACGGACGTGCATTACAGCCAGGAGCAGATGTTTGGGGAGCGGGTGGCTCACGGGCTGCTGGTGCTGAGTATTGCGAGCGGGCTGGCGGTGCGGATGGGTTTTATGGAGGGCACCGTGCAGGCGTTCATGCAGCTGGAGTGGCAGTTTCGGCGGCCGGTGCTGATCGGGGACACGGTGCGGCTGCGGGCGACTGTGCGGGGGAAGAAGGCGATGCGGCGGATGGGGGGCGGGGTGGTGACCTTCAGGATGGAGGTGCTGAACCAGAAGGATGAGGTCTGCCAGCGCGGCAATTGGGAGATTTTGTGTAAGAACCGGCCCGACGAGGCGGACGCGGAGGAGTGAGGTCACTCGCTGCCGCGCATGATTTTCTCCTTGCCTTTGGCGCTGGCGTTCGCCCTGCTGCTGGCGTTGCTGGGCGGTACGCTGCTGTGGCTAGGACGGCGGGAGCGGCATAGGAGCGGCCTGCCGGCGGGTTCGGTGGTTTACAGCGACACGGCGGAATGGCAGGAGCCGGAGGAACCGCTGCGCAGCCGGCGTTACGGACTGGTGGGGCGGCCGGATTACCTGGTGCAGATGCGAGACGGGCGCAGGCGGTTCGTCGTGCCGGTGGAGGTCAAGAGCCGGGCGAGGCCGGCCCGGCCTTACGACAGTCATATCTTGCAGCTGGCGGCGTACTGTCTGCTGGTTGAGGATAATTTCGGCGCTGCGCCCCCTTACGGATTGCTGCGCTACGCAGACGCCACGTTGGAAATTCCCTTTACAGATGAACTGCGGCGCCGGGTGCTTGAGGCGGCTGACGATATCCGGCGGGCGCGCCGTGCGCCGGAGGTGCGGCGCAGCCATGGTGAGGCGCGGCGCTGTGCGGCCTGCGGTTACCGGTTGGCTTGTGGGTCGGAGGCGCTTTTTTGGTAGTTTTTAGTTTTCAGTTTTTGGTTTTTAGTTTGCCTTGACACTACCGGGAGTTTCCAGGCGATTAACGTTAAGCGCTGAGTGCCTGCTGATCTTTTCGGGATGGTCCTGGGGTGAATATTTTTGTAGACGGGACCTTTGATCCGCGAAGTTACGCGAAGGGGCGCGAAGAACACCTTTTTGATCCACGAAGGGCCGCTAAGGACCACGAAGAACACCTTTTTTGATCCGCGAAGGGCCTGCGCGGGCGTGGGAGGACGTGCTTGGCTGTGGTTATTCCTGATGTGCGGGTGGGGTGGGTTGCGAGGTATGGCCTTGTATGGCTGCCAGCAGGAATTTGATCTCGTGGGAGAGTTGGGCGATTTCCTTGTCGGTGCGGTCCATTCGTTCGTTGGCCTGCTTGGCGGTTTGGTCCATGTATTCGTTGGTCTGTTTATAGGTGCGAGTGAGTAGTTCGGCCAGTTGGTCGAGTGTGTCTCTCGCGGTTCTAATTCGTATGTTTGATTCTAAGGTGTTGCGGGCGACGTCTCTGGAAAAGTTGGCAAGGAACTGCTCGAGGCGAGTCATGCGTTGATTGGATTCTTCGGCGTGGCGCTCGAGGCGGGTCATGCGTTGATTGGATTCTTCGGCGTAGCGCTCGAGGTTGCGTTCGATGCGGTCGAGGCGGTCTTCGGCCATGATGGTTATGTTCCTTCGGGGGTAGGGGCTGCTGGTTGCAGCGCTGCGCGCGATTGTGCAATCTGGCTACAGTTTCAGGATATACCAGTGCGGTTGAAGAGTCCAGGTCTGGCGGCTAGCTGGGTGGGCTCAGGTGCTGTCGTCGGGTACGATGCCCTGTTTGACGGCCAGGGCTTTGAACGCCGCCATCTCGCGTCTGAGCCTGGCCAGTTCCTCGTCGGTGCGGGCCTGCAGCGCATCGGAGCAGGGATCCTGCGCGTTGATGCGGGCATCCCGCGCGTCGATGAGTTTTTCTAGGGCGTCGAGCGTCTCGTTGGCGCGGCGCATTGGTTCGCTTTCGAGGTACTCCTCTTCAACGCTGGCGGCTAATTCCTGGGCCTGCTTTACGAGCGTGTCCAGGTTTTCCTTAGAGCGCCGGCGTTGGCTGTCGGTGCGGTCTGTCACGGCTTCTCCTGGTGTCGGGGACTGTGCTGGCCGGGCCAGGCCGGGCTATGTTTGCGGTTCGGCTTTTGCCCAGGCGTTTGGTTGTGGTCAGAACTGCAGTGGTCAGTGGTCAGTGGTGTTAGTCTGCGTGTGCGGGCGGCGTGGACTGTGAGATATGGCCTTGCACCTATTCCCGCAGGAATTGGATTTGTTGGCCGTTGCGCTCGATTAGTTGGCCGTTGCGCTCAATCTGCTTGCCGTTGCGCTCGATTAGTTGGGCGGTGCGTTCGATAAACTGGGCGGTGCGTTCGATTAACTGGGCGTTGTTCTGGATTAGTTGGGCGGTGAGGGCGGTCTGCTCCTCTATTCGGTCCATCCGCTCATTGGATTGGTGGCAGGAGCGGTCGAGCAGTTCGGCGAGGCGGTCCAGTGTGCGCTCGGTTTTGGCGAGGCGGTCTTCGGCCATGATGTTCATGTTCCTTCGGGGGTAGGGGCTGCTGGGTGCAGCGCTGGGCGCGATTGTGCAGTGTGAATACCAGAATATACCAGTGAGGTTGAAGAGTCCAGGCCTGGCGGCACCTCTTTCGGTCCAGGTTGGCGAAATGGGGAACGGCAGTGGTTAGTGGTTAGGGATGGGGTCGTTGACATTTGTTTGATCTGGAATTTGCTGGTCCGTAGCGTTGTCAGACCTTGAGGGACGCAGGTTTTTGCGAGGCTTCCAGGGGGTTGGGGAAACTCTGCGGGCACACACGAGGGGCGCTCCTGCGGGGGGGTGGGTAGGTTGGTGCGTTTCAGGGGTGCGGACCTGGGCACCCACAAGGGGTGCCCCTACGGGGGGATGGGTAGGTTGGCGCGTTTTGGGGGGGTGGGACTGGGCTCGCACAAGGGGGGCACCTACGGGATTTGGTGGGACTGGAGGGACGTGGGTTGGCGGAATTCTCTCGATTGGGCACCCGTCCAATATCGACACCAGGTCGGCGAGGCATGTTGTAGGAGAGGGGGCGTTG
>JAPPKT010000537.1:0-583 GCA_028819675.1 Caldilineaceae bacterium
GGATTCTGATGTGAGCAGACCGGCCTGATTGGCTGCCGCAGCCAACTCACGCGGCAGCGTTATTGTCAGTGTAATTGTTTCCATAGCATTTCTCCGACATGGAGGAAGGGACTCCCTTTTGCCATCTCCTATGCGGGCAATTCTAGCGTGACGCGACAGGACCGCAAAGGGAGAGGGGATCTGACGCATAGCTGAATCTTGGACTGACGAAACTATCGAGCCAAGTTCTGAGTGTACTTTGTGCGGTCTGACTGGATCCGAAATGGCGGAACGTACTGTCGGGATTTAGGCAGCGAGGTCTCTTTGGTCATAGCGGCGCAGGTTGGGCGCCATTGGGCGTTGCCTCGCCTGTCTTGTCTGCGCTGGCTCATATTCGGAACGAGACAGGACGGGGGGGAAGTTCTGGTCGCCGCGGGACGCCAATTTCATATTACGCTCACACTCGCTGCGGCGCGAGGTTGTAGGAGAGGGGGCGTTGGGGGGGGGGGGGCGCCCCCCCAAAAGGGGGGGCCCAAATGCCCCCCCCCCCCCCCCCCCAGGGGGGGGGGGCGGGGGGCCGGGGGGGGGGGGGGAGGAAACCGGG
>JAPPKT010000537.1:593-6076 GCA_028819675.1 Caldilineaceae bacterium
GTCGGTCGGGTGGTGGCCCGCCCCCCCGGGGGCGGGGGGGGTGGTGGTGGGGGGGGCGGGGGGGGGGCGCCCCCCCCCCCCAACATGGGTGGCCGCTTGCGGCCGACCGCCCAAAGGCGAGGAGAGAGTGAGGAGGAGAGAGGAGAGAGAAATACCTTTAGCCGTGCGGAATCATGATCGCCATTTAGCGGGTACTTAGCGGTCATGAGAGACGGCCCTTGACCCGAGGGGTTTCGGAGAGAATTGCGGGATGGCAACCGTAACAGCACAGACGCCTATGTTTTGAGCGGGGAAGAGCCGTCTGCCGTTTGCCGCCCGGATGAGGAGGGTGATACCGTGAGTGTGGGACGACTTCTGATGTTGGGGTGTAAGCCGTTGGACTGGACAGGAGAGAGCGGGCATGTCAAAGAACACCGGGAATAGCAGGCCAGATGTCAATATTGCGCTGCTGCGGGGGATAAATGTGGGCGGCAAGAATAAGCTGCCGATGAAAGAGCTGGCGGCACTGTTTGTGGATGCTGGTTGCGACGAGGTCCGGACCTATATTCAGAGTGGGAACGTTGTATTTCGGACGGGGTCCGTGGATGTCGGAGAGATCTCATCGATCATCGGTGCGTCGATCCTGGACCGCTTTGGTTACCGGGTTCCCGTAATCGTCCGTACGGCGGGGGAGCTGGAGGGGATCGCGCAGGGCAATCCCTTTGTGAAAGCCGGTGCGGAAACGGACAAACTGCACGTGATGTTTTTGGCGGAGATGCCCGACAGCGCCGGCGTTGAAGCGCTGGACCCGGCGCGCTCGCCGGGCGACGAGTTTGTGGTGGTGGGGCGTGAAGTCTATCTGCACTGCCCGAATGGTGTTGCGCGCTCCAAACTTACGAACAGCTATTTCGACTCCAAGCTCTCGACGACCAGTACGTCACGAAACTGGAGGACGGTGGGGAAGCTTCTCGAGCTTGCCACTGGCGCGGGGTAGGGAGTCACAACTGAAGGCTGGCGTTGCTTCAGCGAGGTGGATTTCGGTCTGGGATAAACTTTGGTTGCATTGACCCGGCCCGTGCAGCCCAGCGGCTGACTTAGCGGGCCGCCAAGACAGTGAGGATGCACTAATCTTCTGTACTGCCAGTATCGGACTGAGAATGAATTCCAAAAAGGCAATTGGACAATCCGCATGCAACGCTGGCAGAAGGTCTCTACAGTACCGAGGCAGTAAGAGCAAAAGAGTACCGGCATAGACTCGTCGATCTTCTGTGCTATAATCGCGCCAGAACAGTTGCCGCTGCCCGAGCTGTTGTGGATGCCCGGCAGTTCGGGTGGCAAAAGCCTTTGGTTTGCCTTGGAGCCACACCTTATGCGCAATCCAGAAATCCGAACTCAGACTTATGGCAGTTCCTATGGGATTGATTCGCAAAGGCCTTCGTCACCGGTTTGGCGCATCGCAACCCTCTTTCCGAATCAAGGCGCGTGGAGTGAGCAGGAGTACCTGGCGCTGGATACCAACCGACGCGTCGAATTCGACAACGGCTTTGTGGAGGTGCATGACTTGCCGACCGATCAGCACCAAGCAATTATTTCGTACTTCATCGTAGTCCTCAGAGCACTTGCGAAGCAGATTGGCGGTGTGGAACGGGCAGCCGGTCTAAGATTGCGTCTGTGGGATCAGAAGTACCGTGAACCTGATATTGTATTTCTGCGAGATCGCAACAGCAGCCTGCGGCATGAAAATTATTGGGACGGAGCCGACTTGGCTATCGAAATCGTCAGCGCAAGCCTAGAAGACCGCGAGCGGGACCTGGTTGCGAAGCGGATCGATTATGCTCAGGCAGGGATCGAGGAGTATTGGATTGTGGATCCCGCCGAGGAAACAGTCACTGTTCTGTCCCTAACAGGCGACGTCTACGCCGAACACGGTTTTTTCGGCCGCGGCGATGTCGTTACATCTTCCCTCTTACCTGAACTTGCCCTTCCTGTCTCGGAGATCCTGGACTCGGACTAGGTGCGCTTTGATCAGTTCCCACCGTCGACGTGATCGGCGCTGACATCCTCTCCACCTGGTAATTCCTCATCCTCAAACTCGGCTAGTTCGGCGCGCAGGTTGGACAGTTCCGTCTCCAGTTCTGCGATGCGGGCCGCCAGGTCGTCGCGGCGGCGTTCCTTGTGTTCGCTTTCACGCGCGGCGGCTTCTGCCTCCTCATCGACCATGCGGGTGTCGTTGCGGATGGCGAGGAGATGGACGGCCCAGAAGGCGGCGGCGGTGGCGGCGCGCACGAGGCCGTCCAACGTCTCGGCGCCGAAGAAGTCGGCGTTGGGGTCGCCAAGCGCCCACAGGAGCAGACGGTAGACGACCTGCGCCAACTCGAAGAGGATCAGGAGCGCGCCGACCAGGGCGATGCCGTAGAGGTAGACGCGGCGGGGCCAGGAGGCGCGTTCGGCGCGGCCGGCCTCATTGTCCTGCTCGGCGACGCGCTGCGCGGTGCGCCAGTGCAGCGACCAGACGGGGGCACCAACGGCGATGAGGCTCACTCCGCTGGAGAATTGATGGGCGCGAAAGCCCTTTTCGATCGAAATCGAGCCGATGACGGCGAGATCAAGAAGCGCCCGCACCAGATCGACCAGCCCGATCCAGAGGAGAAGAAGGCCGGTGGCGGCGACGGCGTAGTAGTAGAGCCGGCGCACGAACTCGCTCTCGCGCGAGTCGCCGTAGCGCTGCGCCTCGGCTGAGACCTGCAGCCAGTGCCAGCGCCAGGCCAGCGCGCCGACCGGCAGAAGGCCGAGGGGCGTGGTGAGGTCATCGATGTCGATATCGCCGGTATCGACGCCACCGAAGAGGAAAAGGACGCCCAGTCTCAGCAGCATCGCCACGGGAACGAGGGTGATGGCGGCGGCGAGCACGGTGGCGACATAGAGGTAGAGGCGCCGCAGAGCCATGCGTCCTTCGGGCGGCTGGGCGGTCATGAGGGCGTTCCAGTAGAGGTTGGTCAGCCGCCAGACCAGCGCGCCGACGAGGACGGCGGCCAGGGAACCGGAAATGCCGCGCTGCCACCAGCCCGTTCCCACCGTGGCCAGGGTGGCGGCCCCGAACGGCTCCAGCAGGGCGCGCCAGACGAAGTTGAGGACGTCGGCGGCGCCGGTGAGCAGCAGGCCAAGCGCAACCAGACCGACAAGCAGCTGGAAGAGCCGCCGCCAGGTGCCGGCCCAACCACGTTCGACACCCAGATCGCCGTCCTCCTGGAGCAAACGGGCGAAATAAAGGGAGAGAATCAGATGGATTCCGGCGTGGAAAAACTGGGCCACCCATCCGCCCGGTCGCAGTTCTTCCTCGGACGGCGCGGCGCCGAGCAGGAGTTGGAAGCTGCCTTCAATGATGTGATAGAGGGCGCGGGCGCTGACATATGCTGTGGTAGCGAGCGCGGCGTAGATGAACAGCTTGCGCAGGGCCGCGCGCGATTCACCGGGTTGCTGGGCCAGGCGGCGGATATAGCGCCAGTGGATGAGAAAGATGGGCGCGCTGACGATGAGAAAGCCGCCAGGCTGGGCGATGGCTCTCTGCACCGAGCCGGTGGCGGAAAGCCCTGGAACGGCCCCGTCCGGGATCCACAGTCTGATCAGCGCTTCGATCAGGCCGTAGGCGGCCGAGAGCCCGGCGATCAGGCTGATGAAGGCGATGAGATAGAGATAGAGGCGGCGAATCATCGCCAAGCGGCCGGTTTCGGCTGTGGTCTGCTCGGTCATTGTCTGCTCAGTCATAGTTCAGATCCTGAAAGGCGAGGAGAGAGAGGTGTGCTCTCGGTCCGCTTTTCTTTGCGCTCGCGCCTCGTTTTCCGATTCTAGTAGAAGAGGTCGTCGGTGTCGATCTTCCACGCGTCGTCCTCGCGTACCAGGGGAATCGTGCGGCGGTAGGTCGAAGTGCCGCTGTCGAAGAGGCCGCCCTGGTGGAAGTTGTCGATCGCCACGGTGACATAGGCTTTGTCGCCGTCTTCGCTTATGTCCACGTCGAGGATGCGCAGCCGGCGCGCGGAACGGCCGGAATCGTAGTAGTTGAATCGCTCGCGGAATCGTACGTTGTCTTCATCTTCGAGCACATCCCGGGAGTAGTGACTCATGGCAACGTCGGGTTCGTTGCGCACGGTGGCCAGGAAGGCGTCGTGGACCACGGCTTCCGGCGTATCCTCGTTGAGATATTCGGCGCTCTGCCAGCCGCGGCCGCCGGTGACCGTTACCGTGATAACGGCGCCAATGACCAGCAGCAGCACGCCGATAATGATGCCCAGCGTAAAGCGATCGAGTTTCATGCCCATAGGTCCGCTTCCTTGTCATTCATCCAATTATTCGAAACCGGTCAGCTCAAATGTGGCCTGGGAGCGTCCGTCGATGAACTTGACGACGGGGAAGGGAGCGGCCTGCGCCACCCAGGCCCGGGTCGTGCGGTCGTTGGCCTTGAGCTCGACGACCCAGGTATCGAAGGAGCCGGCCGGCACGGTGACGTTTTCCTTGCGCCGCACCTGGAGGGCCACCCGCTCCATCTGGCCGGCGATCGGCAGGAAACTGTTGATGCGGGTGGCGTAGCCCTGCGCCAGCGGCAGCGCGCGCATGATCAGCAGCAGTGTGCGCTCGTCGCGTATGTCCGAAGGCACCTGCACGCGCTGATAGACGGTTGCGCCCTGGCGATTGGTGAGCGCGATGTCGACCTGGGCGCCCTCGAACTGCGTCTCGACCACCTGTTTGCCGCCGCCGAATGTGCGGACGAGATGGCTGTAGACGGGGCGATAGCCGACCGGCTGCATCTCGATGGTTGCCTGCTCGCTGACGCCGGCGTCGATGATCTCGCGGAGCAAGGTCCAACCGCCGTCCTGCTGCCGATGGTTTACCTGGAAGGCGGCGGTGCCGACGATGCGGTCTTCGCGGTTGGTTACGCGGTAGACGCTGGTCTCACCGTCGGTCCAGACCGGGTCGCCGAAGATGAGGGGCTGGGGTGGAGATGAACCGCAGGCGGAGAGAGCGAACAGAAAAAAGGAGAGAGCGAAGAGGAGAGAGGAGAGAGAGAACCCCTTCGTTACCACGAAAGGGGTTGGTGAAGGCGCTACCTCTCCTCTGGAAAATCGCTTTGCGTATTGCAGGCGACGCTCACTACTCACTGCTCGCTCCTCGGTTCAGGCCCGTTTCTCCTGCATCCATTTGACGGCGGCGGCGGCGAGGGCGGCGGCGCCGATGGGCAGGGCGTCCTCGTCGATGCGGAATGTGGAGGTGTGGACGAAGTAGCGCTGGGGCCATTCCGGGTTGTGCGTGCCAAGGCGGAGGAAGCTGCCAGGCGCGGCCTGGGCCATGTAGGCGAAGTCCTCAGCGGCCATCACCATTGGCGCCTGGGGTGCGTTTCCCTCGCCGAGGAACTCGGCGGCCGCGTTGAGGGCGATCTGCGTGGCTTCGGGGTCGAGGACGGTGGGCGGATAGCCCTCGTGGACGGTCAGATCGAAGCTGCCGCCCATGGC
>JAPPKT010000478.1 GCA_028819675.1 Caldilineaceae bacterium
CCGCTGCACTGGGAGAATTACGGATTTGCCTTTGAGATCGTGCTGGAGTTCATCAAGAACAGCATGATCGTCAGCGGCGTGACGGTGCTGGGCGTCCTGTTGCTGGCGTCGCTGTCGGCGTATGCGTTCGGCATCCTGGAATTTCCAGGCCGGCAGGTGCTGTTCTACCTGGTTCTGTCGCTGATGATGGTGCCTTCGGCGATGACGCTGATCCCGTCGTTTGTGCTGGTGAAGGACCTCGGCCTGATGAATACGTATTGGGCGATGATCCTGCCGTGGATCGCGAGCGGGCAGGTTTTCGCCATGTTCATCCTGCGCACCTTTTTTGAAAGCCTGCCAAAGGAGCTTTTCGACGCGGCGCGCATTGACGGCGCCAGCGAGTGGCAGGGCTACTGGCGCATCGCGCTGCCTTTGAGCAAGTCGATGCTGGGCGTGGCCGCGATTCTGAACATTCTGGGTACGTGGAATAATCTGATCTGGCCCTACCTGACCATCCAGAAGCAGGCGCTCCTGCCTCTGACTCCCGGCCTGTGGGCATATCAGACCGAGTACTTCACACGTTACGGGCTGACGATGGCAGGGCTGTTGATCGGCTCGATCCCCTTGGTTCTCCTCTTTATCTTCACCAGCCGCTGGTTTGTGGCCGGACTGACTTCGGGCGCGATTAAGGTCTGATTTGCTCAGAACGAAATTCCGACCGGCTTTGCCGCTTCAGACGTTCTGGCTTAGAGTGAGCCGCGCAATGGAACGTCTGGTTCGCCATTCCCATGATCTAGGCGTCGGTTCTACAAAGCACAGGACGGCGAAACTGGATGAAAAGGGCATCCACGTATGCTGACCGAAAAGCGGTCTACCGGACGTCCACTCCGGCAGGTTACAGAGGAAGCAGGCCTGGAGAGCGAGGATCTCCAGATCCGCGTCGAAGAAGAACGCCCCGACGTGTTCAGACAGGTGATCCTCTACGTTCTCGACAGGGTCGAGGGCAAGCCGAACGTCGGCGAAGCCGTTCTGCACCAACTCTTTTATTTCATCGACTTCGACTACTATGAGAAGTTCGAAGAGAACCTGATGGGTGAGACCTACATCAAGAACGGCTACGGTCCGACATCGGTCAATCTAACCCGGATTCTGCGCTGCATGGAAGAGGAAGGGGCGGTTCGGAAGACGGAGCAGGTCTACCACAACTACAGCCAGAACAGATACCTTACAGCCGAACGTTCTGACACCGATTTGTTGCGCGCGCGTGACATCGAACACATCGATCAGGTGTTGGCCCGTTTCTCCGGCATGAGCGCTCCCGAGCTATCCGAGTATTCGCACAATGACATCCCCTGGAAATGTGCTCGCTACGGTGAACCGATTCCTTACGAGACTGTTTTCTATCGCGATGACAGATACTCCGTAAGCGAATCGGACGATGCACTATAACGAACTGCGTGAATTTCAGCGAGAACGCAGAAGACTCTCCAGAAAGTACAGGTCACTCCCCGCAGATCTTCAGTTGTTTCGAGAAGTGATCGCGGCTGTACCGCCAACGCCCTCCAGGCGCGTCAGCATCCTCACGCAAACCGAGTCCCTGTTAATCGTCAAAGCCCGTTTGGCCTGCAAGTATTTGCGCAACAGTTCGCTGCGCGTCATTTTCGCCTACTTCATCCATGAGCGCCGCGTTGACTTCATCGAACTCTACTTCAAGGGAGACAAAGAGCGCGAAGACGGGGCACGAATCAACAGGTATCTGCGAGAGCATCAGGATGACGGGTAGCCGCAAGTGGGGCTGGACTCTCGTGCCCAGGGTCGCTCTCACGCCCCTGCTGCATACGGTTTGACCCGTCACAGCCTGCATTTACAATGAATGGAGTCCCTCTATTCACAAACAACTATCCATACCTCCTACTTTTGTCCCGGACCCTTGGCCTGCAATGTAGATCCCACCTGAAGCAACCCCCCTTCCGCATTCGCTGGAATCTGGGGCCCAGGAGTCTCTCCCTCTTCAGCAGAATCAAGCATCTATAGCTGAGACCTCCCAAAATGACCCATCTATCCTACGACTCTCTGCTGCAACGTTTCCGCCAGCCGCCGCTCGACTACAGCGACTTCGTCACCTGGTTCTGGGAGACAGGGGAGCTGGACAAGGAGCGCATCACCTGGCAGTTGGAGGAGTTGAAGAAGAAAGGTGTCGGCGGAACCTGGTACTATCCCCGCTATCTCGAGGGCGAGCGGTACGGGACATGGCCGGCCTATTTCAGCGAGGAATGGTGGGAGTTCTTCCGGCATTCGGTGGCTGAACACGAGCGGCTTGGGCTGGAAGCGTGGTTTTCCGGGTGGGAGGGACGCGAATACTGGCAGGACCTGATGCGGGCAGAGCGCGCGGCACGGCCGGAGTTGGCGGGGCGGCGTCTGGTCATTCATGAGACGCGCTCAGAGGAGGAGGGGACGCTGCATCTCGACCTGCCGCTGGGGGAGACGGTCCTGGCCGCGGCCGCATACCGGATTGCGGACGGAGGACTGGATCCCGACTCTTGCCGGGAACTGGCACTGCCGGAGCCGGGGCAGCCGCTGGCTTGGGACGCGCCGGGCCCGGGCTGGCTGCTCGCGGCCGTCGCCAGCCAGCCCCATGATCTCGACTACCTCAACCCCCATGTCGCGGCCCGCTATATCGAGATCTACTGGCGGGAGCATGAGGAGCGGCTGCGAGAGTTTGTCGGCAGCACGCTGTCGCTTTACGGGCAGGATGAGCTCTACGTTCTCAACGGCAACATCCTCTACGCGCCGGAGCTGGTGGAGCGGTTCAAGGCGGAGAAGGGGTATGACCCCGCGCCATGGCTGGTCGGGCTCTTCCACGACATTGGCGCCTTCACCGACAGGATCCGCTGCGACTACTACGAGGTGATGTCGACGCTGCTGGAGGAGAACCTCTACAGGCCGCTGTGCGACTGGCACGAAGAGCGAGGAATGCGCTACGGCACGGTCGCCACCTGGGGGCGGCAGGATATGCTGGGGCAGACGTGGCATTACGGTGATTTCTTCCGCCTGATGCGCTGGTTCCACGTGACCGGCAACGAGGACCCCGGCGCCAGTCTGCCCGGCGAGCGCTGTTTCATCGACGCCAAGCTATCCAGCTCGATCCTGCACACTTACGAACGGGAACGGGCGGCGATGTGCGTCTACTGGGGATCTGGCTGGGGCATGACGCAGGAGGAGAACGTTGCCTGGACGAATGAGAACTATGCCTACGGGCTGAATCTGTACAACCAGCACGGCGGGCTCTACAACACGCTGGGCGGCTGGTACGAGTGGGTGCCGCCGTCGATACACTGGCGCCAGCCTTACTGGGAGCACTGGCAGACGTTCGTGGACTATGTGTCGCGCCTGAGCGCGGTGATGAGCCAGGGAACGCATGTGGCCGATGTGGCGCTGCTCTACCCGCTGACGACGGTCCACGCCAACTGGCTGCGGGGAGATTCCTTCACAAGTGCGGCCGACGAGTGCGCGATGACCACCTTTGCGCTCGCCCGCCAGATCTATGAGGCGGGGATCGACTTCGATTTCGTCGACGACAACCTGCTGAGCCAGGCCGTTGTGCGCGACGGAACCCTGGAGATCGCCGGCATCCCGTTCCGGGCCGTTCTCCTGCCGCCGATGACGACAATCCGCCGCGAGACGCTGGCGAAGCTGCGTGAGTTCTATGATGGGGGCGGCAAGGTGGTGGCCTTCCGCCGGCTGCCGGGCGCTTCGCAGGAGCACGGCCGCGATGATCCTGAAGTACGTGCGCTGCTGCAGCATATCTTCGGCATCGCTTCCAGCGAGGAGGCCGCCCACCGGACAGAGGCGCATAGCCAGGCGCTGGGCAGCATCTACCGGCAACGCAACGAACACGGCGGGCAGGGCATCTTTCTGCCCAGCCAGGAGACGGCGCGCACGCCCCATGCGGCGCAGCGGGGGGTCGATATCGCGGCTGTGATCTCGGACACGATCGACCGGGATGTGGTCGCTTCAGAGAGAAACGTCTTTCACACGCATCAGAGGATCGGCGAGTTGGACGTCTACTTCCTTTACAACGTCGAGCCGGAGCGGAGAGAGTTGACCTTTGCCCTGCGTGTGCGCGGCGAACCGGAGCTCTGGGACTGCTGGAGCGGCGAGGTGGCGCCCTGGCACCGCTTCGCCTGCACGGATGACAGGACGACGGTGCGGCTGACGATGGAGGCCAACCAGGGCATTGTTCTGGTGCTGCGCCCGCCCGGAGAGAGACCGGCGGTGACGGCGGACAGCCTGGGGGCGATCACGCATGTGGAGGCGGTGGACGACACCGTCACGGTGCGGGGAATTATCGAAGACGGGGGCAGCAAAACGGTGCGCGTGCGGCATGCAGGGCGAGAGTATGGCGCGCACGCCCGCTTCGTCCAGGCGCCGGCCCCCCTGCACCTGACGGGCAACTGGTCGTTCCGGTTGCTGCCGACTATGGACAACCGCTGGGGTGATTTCCGCGATCCGGCAAGCGATGAACGCATCGGAGCGGAGGCGCGACAGTTCCGCTACCGGGAGGAGGAAGAAACGCCAGGCGTTGCGCAGGACTGGCACAGCCGCGACTATGACGACGGCAGCTGGCCGGTTTTCACCTATACTTTCGGCCCCTATTGGCGGGCCAGCGGCCCTTTCCCTCGCGGGCAGGCACCGAAGGAACTGGCGGCTCTGATCGCTGGGGGCACAGATACGCTGGATGCCGGAGGTGAGAATTGGCAGATGGTCTGCTATTCCCAGGAATTCGGGCAGCCGGGCACCGACGTATTTGGTGGGAGCCACGGTGTTCCGGACTCGTTTCTCTGTTTCGACGTTGCCGACGAGCATGAAGAGAGGGTGCGCTACCTGTACACCCATGTGCGGGCGCCGCGGGCTGGGCGCTGGGCCCTGCATCTGGGGGCGGACAGCGGGCAGGTGGAGCAGGCGTGGCTGAATGGGGAGGCTCTGCTGCCGGACAGTTCCGGGGAGACGGTACCGGCGGCGCCCGAGGTCGTCCTGCAGGAGGGGCTGAACCTGCTTCTGCTCGCTTGCGTCCAGCCGCCGGGCCAGCCTTTGCGGGCGTATGCCGCTTTGCTGGAGCCGTCGACGACCCCGGTGCGAGACCGCCCGGCGGCGCGGCTGACTTGGTTCGCCGAGCCTTCCGAACTGACATATGATGTCTCGCCACGTAGGGAGAGCCGGGTTGGCTGGTACCGGTGCGAGGCGCCGGCGGGGACACATACGCTGCATCTGGATGTGGACGGGGAGAGCGTTCGGATATGGGTTAATGGCGCCGAAGCGGCGATCGGGGATGGGCAGGTCAGGTTGGATGCGCCGGTGGTGGATGTCTCCCAGGTAGCCGTGCGTGTCGAACAGAAGCCTGGCGTCTACGCCGGCACGGCCATCCGCCAGCCGGTTCGCTTCGAGTGCGCTGAGGCGTCCTTGCCTTTGGGCGATTGGAGCCAGTACGCGTTGGAGAGCTACTCCGGCGGGGCAGTATACAAGAAGAGATTCTCCCTCTCGCATGAGCAGTTGCGGGGAGAGGTCGTACTCGACCTGGGCGTGGTGAACACGACGGCGGAGGTGGCCGTCAACGGGCAGGTGGTAGGCGTGCAACTGGCGCGTCCCTATTGTTTCGACGTCACGGACCAGGTGCGCGAGGGGGAGAACGAGCTGGAAGTGACCGTCTACAATACACTGGCCAACTATTTCAGCACGGGGCCGTATGATTCCGAGTATGTTTTCCCGGGGCAGACGGTTTCAGGGCTGCTGGGTCCGGTCACGGTCAGTTTTCCGGCGCGGGTGACACTGACGGCGAGGCCGGTGTGGGAAGGCAGCTTTGACAGCAGCGTTTAGTAGTCAGTTCTTAGTTTTAATGTAACTTCTTAGCCATGTTCTGTGTGTGTACTGTATACGGCCTGCCTGAGGGGATGAACCGTCAGCATTTCTGTAGCGGGCTCTCGATGGTCATAGCGGTGATCGTTGGGCATATATGGGAGTTGCCTCGCCTGTCTTGCCAGCGTTGGCACATACTTGGAATCTGCCAAGATGCGGGGGGAGGGGGGGTGAAGCCCGGCC
>JAPPKT010000472.1 GCA_028819675.1 Caldilineaceae bacterium
ACGAATACGCCGATCGCGTCACGCGCCAGGATCTTGAGGGCCTCGTGATAGAGGTCGCAGCGCTCGGTCGACATCGCCATCGGGCGGGCCGTATCGATCAGGTTGCGGTACTCTTCGTCGGTCCAGCCGGTGAAGTAGGAGGCAGCGGGATCGTCCCACCAGTCCACGAAGTTGCTCGGATCGATGAAGTCCGCCCCCCAGCGATTGAGGGCGACTTTCAGTTCGCCGTTGCGCATCTGGTCGACGTAGAAGGCCCGCTCGACGTTCTGCGGTGTGAGCTTGACCCCCAGATTATCGGCCAGCATACGCTGGATCGCTTCGGCTTCGCGGATGAATTCACCCTCCTTGGTGTAGATCGTCATCTCGGGGAAGCCCTCGCCGCCGGGGTAGCCGGCCTGCGCCATCAGATCCGCAGCCAGTTCGGGATCATAGTTCTGGAACGCGATCAACTCGGGATCGTCATTGCGCTCGCACGGGAAGTCCTTGGGCAGGAAGCCGTGCGCGGGAATGCACGTTCCCCGCATGACGTTGTCGCACAGGGCCGTGCGGTCAACCGCATGCGCGAACGCTTGGCGCACCAGGATGTTGTCGAAGGGCGGCGTGCGCTGGTTCATATAGATGTAAACGCCGCGGTTCATTACGCTGATATAGGCCTCTTTGCTCAGCTGCGGATCAGCAAGCACCTGCACCAGGTCATCGCCGGTTACGCCCACCCCTCCATCAATATCGCCGGCCTGATACATCTGCAGAAGCGGCGCGCCGACCTCAGGAATGATCACCTGGATCCGCTGTTCAAATGTCGCCGGGTAGCTTCCCGTGTAGTAGGGATTGGGCGTGAAGATCACGTTCTTGCCCCGGTTCCACTCAGCAATGCGGTACGGGCCGTTGCTGGGCGCCGTCGCCGGATCGTTGGCCCAGTCGTCACCGTGCTCCTCCACCATGTGGCGGGGAACCGGCGCCGCGTGCCAGTTGATCTTGAACATGTAGTAGGGAATCGGCACCGTGGTTGTGAGCGAGAAGGTGTATTCGTCGATCAGCTCGACACCAAGCTCTTCAACGCCAACCTCTCCCTTGTTGTACGCCTCACCGTTCTCGAGGTCAAACAGGAACCAGGCGTATACGTTGGCCATCTCCGGGTTCAGGTACCGGCGGAAGCTGTACACCCAGTCCTCGGCCGTAACCGGCGTGCCGTCGCTCCACATGGCGTCCTGCCGCAGATGGAAGGTCCAAGTACGGCCGTCCTCCGAAAGCTCCCAGCTGTCGGCCGCGGCCGGGTGCCAGTCGCCTTCCGGCCCCATCTTGGCCAGCTGCTCGATCGTCGCCTCATAGGCGAAGCCTTCGTACTCATTGCGCATCGTGTCAAAATGCTTGCCTTCAATACCTGCAGAGCGGAACACCTGCTGGTCAAGAGGCGCAGCGTCCTCAGGCAGACTAACGCCGCCTGTGCTGACAACCTCCATCATTTCCTCTCCGGCCATCTCTGACGCCGGTGCCACGGGCGCACAACCGGCCGCGGTCACCATGATCAGGACTGCCAACAGCGCGATCAATGGGACAAATCTGTTCATAACCGTAGGTCTCCTTAAAGGGTAAAGGGATGGAAAGATATTTGGTTGTAGTCTTTGGGATATTGTGAGAAATCGCTGCAAGTATAGCGCTAACTACCGCTCCGGTCAAAAGCTTGGGGCCCTCGCGCAAGGTTTATTTGCCCGGCATACACCGACCCCGTGAAACGCCCGCAAATCCGGTTGTTCGGGAGGCGAGAGTCGCTCCCTCGTATGGATGGCCAAGTCACTTCATGGCGACCAGACCACTGACCAACCGCTCAAGATCATCTTCGTTATTGAAGACGTGCGTAGACACGCGAATCATCCTACCGTCCAACTCCAGCGGGGCCACCAGTACTTTTCTCTCCTTCAAATATTCCTGGATCTCCGCAGACGTATAATTTCCAAGACTGAAAGTGACGATGCCCGACGACTTCCCGTAGGGCAGCGGCGTATGCAACCTAAGGCTCGGGACCTCCTGCAGGGCCGCCTTGAGACGGTCCGTGTAGCCGGAAACATAAGAAAACACGTTCTCCCAGCCTATCTCCGCCCAGAAATCCAGCGCCTTTCCAAATCCGATCTGGTCTGCAAGGTTCCGCGTCCCGAACTCGAAACGCTTTGCCTCGTCCAGCAGCGTGAGACCGCCCACCAGGTCGAAGTCCTTCTGCGAATGAGACCCGATCCAGCTCGGCTGCACCCAGGGAATCATGTCCCTGCGCACGTAGAAGCCACCGGTACCCTGCGGCGCCATGATGTACTTGTGCCCGCTGAAAGCATAGAAGTCGCAATCCAGCTCGCGCATATCAACCGGAACCGCGCCGTAAGCCTGGGCCCCGTCCAGCAATACCGGCACGCCCCGATCATGTGCGATGTCAACCAGTGCCCGTGCCGGCAGGCGCTGTCCCGTACGGCGGCAGACATGGCTAATCGAAACGACCCGCGTACGCGCATCCAGCAGCTGCTCAAACTGCTCCAGCATCTGCTCCTCATCATGCACGACCTCCAGGAAACGCAACTCGATGCCATACCGGTGAACATGGCTGTACCACGTAATGCGATTGCCCGGATGCTCCTTGTCGCTCAGAATGACGTTGTCCCCCGCCTGCCAGTTGATCCCATTGGCCACGATGTTGATGCCGATCGTCGTGTTCTCACCCAGCACAATCTCGTCAGCATCGGCGTTCATCGAACGCGCGACCTTCCCCCGCGTCGCCTCGAACCCCTCCAGCATCTTCTCGTGAATCCCAGGCGCGGCCCCACCGGCGTTCTGAAACTGCGCCCAGCGGTTCGTCTCCTCGATCACCGGCTCCATCTTCGGCGAAAACCCGCTGCTCTGAAAGTACGCATACTCCTGCGTTATGGGAGTAAACCGGCGAACGTCGGACAGTTGCATTTTCTCTACCTCTGTAGCTTCCGCAACACGATTGTGCTTTCGGCGAAGTGATTCTCAGGGCCCTGCAAGTACACTATCAGGCGGCCGTCCTCCGACTCCAGTGGCTGCCTCTCCACCCCGTCCACCTCGACGTGAACGCGGTCGCCCGGCGCATATCCCTGCACCACCAGACCTTGATAGCGAATCACGTATGCGTGAACGGTTAGCTCGCCAGACTCGGGTGCGAACCTCACGTCGACAAAACGCATACTCTTGCTGTTGGCCTGGGCTACGAAAGGATGTTGGGGCCCGCCGCCTTCTAAACGCACCGTACAAGATGCTCCCGGCGCCATCCGCGGCAGGGTAAAGAAGCGATTCCTGACAATGTGCGCCAGGTAGCGCGGTTCTCCATTCGGGCCTTCGCCTCCCTCAAGGCGCAGCGAAGAGTACTCCACCTCCTGCTTATACTCGACTTCATCGGCAACCGCGCCCGCACCCAGTGCGTCCGGCCCCTCCTGCTCCGGCGCCCCCAGCAAGACAGACGTTTCGACCATTAGCTCTTCGATCGTGCGGTCGGTCGGATTGTGCGCGTGAATGGATCTTCCACTATCGGCCACGCGATACTGGATGTCCTCGTAGTCCTGAACTCGCTGGTAGATCGCCCTCTGCGTCGCCTGCCAAAAATTGAGACGCTCGGCCTGCCTGATGCCATAACACATCCAGTCAAAGGTGCCGCGGCCGTTGTTGTAGCTGGGATCCACTGTGAATAGGGGGTGATATTGCAACTGGTAAACGCCGTCCGCTAGTGCGGTTTCCGGGTCCTGGTCCTTGCTGTTCGGCCGATCGTAAACCGCGTCGATCACGTCAGGCGGCGGGTCGTACTCATGTGTCATGTCCCAGCCGCGCAACTGCCGGCACTCTTCAGTTGTACTGACCACGCCATGGAAGGGAAACCAGAATCCGGGACTGGCAATCGTCGGTGAGGTCAGGGTCTGGTAGGTGACCACCATGTCACCTTTCTCCGGATCGGGCGTCCTGTCCCCATACTCGGCCATCAAGTGAAAGTGGAAAGTGCCCAGCCCCAGGAAGTGCGGCACGTTCTGGTAGAGAAAGTCCATGGCGTCGATCATTTCCGGATAGACACTGTAACCGCCGTGGCGCCCCCCGGTGTAAAGTCGGACCCCCAGATTCTTCTCGGACTCGATCACGTGCCGGGCGAGGTTAGCCCCCATCATCCACTTGGGCGGACTCTCTTGAATAGCATCATTGTGCAGACCGATCTCGATGAACGGGAACTTGGAAATCTCTCGTACCCACTCCTGGTCCATCTCCGTTGTGGTCGCCTCGGGTGAAATGTTCGCATCCAGCAATGTATGCGTGGCCGGAATCAGATGCTCTCCCTGGTAACGGAGCATCGTCATGTCCAATGACTTGTCCGGGTCGTGGCGGATGTTCATGACCCCGTCGTAGCTGCCAAAAGTCCGCAGCCGCGTTCCCCAATGTCCCTCCTGGCCGCAAGCCCAAAGTACGCCGCGCAATTGATAGAGCAGTGTCTCGGCCCAGTTGAACGGGTTGAACCAGCGCCGCACCTCCTCAGCATTCAGGTGCGCCTGCCAAACACCACCCATGTACTCGAAGAGTGCGTTGGCAATGAAGAGACTCTTATCCGTCTGAACAATACCGGCGCCAATTCGTTGACGTGTGGCGGCTTCCGGTCCTGTCAAGTCCCCACTGATCTCCATCAAATCGGCAAAGACCGTGGCGCCAGCCTCTGGTTCGGCAATGCAGGTAGTAAATCCCTTGTAGCCTGAAATGTACCACTCGTCCCACTTGGTGCGGTCGCCGAAGGGGCTGTCGTTCGCCCACTGCCAGGCTGTATAGCCTTCCGTCTGCCCCAGTTCCAGGCGTGTCAGGCCGAGCAGTTCAGGCGGCAAATTGGTGGGCCCAGATACGCACAGAAACGAGTCGTCCCTATCCAGCCAGGAACCGATTGCCTCGGTCGCCGCAGGCGTCAGGCTGTGTGCACTGGGCAAAAAGAGGATCGAGACCTCTGACAGGTGGTCGGCCAGCCCTTCATCCCCGGCAAAACTGTGCTTGAGGTTGAAGCGGTTGAGACAGGCTGAAACCGTGCTCGGCGCCAGATAGGCGTACTGCCCTTTGAGCCAGTTCTTCTCTTGCCCCCAGGCGTCTTCAAAAGTGTAAACGGCTCCTGCGCGTTGCGCCTCTTCTGCGTTGGCGCGCCGCGTGCGCTCACTCCACAGAATCCCGATGTTGGAAAAGAGTTCGGGTCTTTCGGAAAACACTGATGGGAACTCCTGTAATGGACTCGACGCCCTTGAGCGTCTGATCGGTGGACGAAACGATTGTATGGTGACGAGTAAGAGGAGTTTCAGTTCTGCAGCGTCATCTTGGGGTCAAGCGCGTCGCGCAGACCGTCGCCAAGAAAGTTAATGCACAACAAGGTCACAAAGAGAAACAGTCCTGGAATCAGAGCCAGCCACGGCGCCGTCTCCATGAACTGTTGCGCGCCGATCAGCATCTGTCCCCAGGTCGGTGTCGGCGGCTGCACGCCCAATCCGAGATAGCTGAGACTCGACTCGGCAATAATGGCAAAGCCCAGCGTCAGCGTCGCGTTGACGATGACGGGAGCCAGCGTACTGGGCAGGATGTGGCGGAACACAATGCGCCCGTTGCGGGCCCCGGTCATCCGCGCCGCCTCCACAAAGTCGCGCTGCTTTATTGAAAGAATCGTGCCGCGCACGATGCGCGCCAGTCCCATCCAGCTGAACACCGAGAGTATCAGAATAATGCTCAACACCGACCCGCCCCCGTAGCGCGAAAGTATGAGGAGCAGAGGTAAGCTGGGAATCGACAGCATGATATCGGTAAAGCGCATAAGGACGCTGTCAAGATGGCCCCCGAAATACCCGGACGTCGAGCCAATTAACACACCGATCAACAGGCTGACCAGCGAAACACTGAATCCGACAAAGAGCGAAACGCGACCGCCTACCATGATGCGTAAGGCGATATCCCTTCCCAGTTCATCGGTTCCAAAGTAATGCTCCGTAGACGGCGCAATAAGGCGCGACCGTAGATCCGTCTTGGAAATAGAGTAGGAGGAGAACAAAGGACCTGCCGTCGAGTAAA
>JAPPKT010000235.1 GCA_028819675.1 Caldilineaceae bacterium
GAGCACTTCGCGTTGAGGGCCAGCATCTGGAAGCACTCGAACTGGAGCGCGGCCTCGTTCTTGTAAGACTGGAAATCTCCCCAGGACGTGTGGAACTTCCCGGTCATACCCAGGCTGTCGTGGCCGGTTGTACGGGCATAGCGCACCGAAAGCGGAAAGTGCATGTAGCCCCACCCCCCCGAAGGTAGTGACTCCAGCTCCCAGTGGCTGTAAGTCTCCCCCGTCGCCCTCTGCCGCGGGCCGACGTGGCCGGAGTTGTAGAAAATGGTGCAGTCCTGGCTATGACTGCGTACGTGGGCCGACATATCCCGCTTGAAACGGTCGGTCACGCCCTGGCCGAAAGTCCGCCGTTCCCCGTCGCTGGAGGGGTCCAACCCCTGTGCCAGCATCTCGAGCCGGCAGGCGGTGCAGGAACAGTCCTGATCCTGGACGATGTCGAAAAAGAGCCCATCCACCGCCGGCATCTGGGCGAACATGTCGTCAACGTGGGCCTTTAGAAAGTCGACATAAGGCGTGTTCAGGCAAAGCTTCGCATAGAAGCCGGCCTGGTAGGGCTTCTGGCCCTGGATGGCGCCGTCGGCGGCCACCTGCAGCCACTGCGGTTCCTCCTGCGCTGTGTAGTAGTCCCACTGGATCGTCGTGTAGATGGGTACCCGAATATCGCGGGAACGAGCCGCTTCGATCTGCTGTGCGAGCAGATTGCACTGCAGGCGCGGGTGGCGCCGCTCCGGGTGGGCCGGGGTTTCGTAGAAGATCATACCGTGATGGCCCCGGGCGAAGCAGGTGATCGAGTCAACGTGAGCGTCGACCAGCTGCTGCGCCCAAGCCGCGGCATCAAACTCGCCCCCGATGTTGGTAAGCTGCTGGCTTGTGTGAAAGTCCAGGTGAATCTGTCGGTAGCGGAGGAAGTCGGCCATTGCGCTGGTGTGCTCCTGTTATTTGGGCAGCGAATCGGCTTTTTCTGTTCGGCAGGTTGTGTCGCACAGGGGGCCGGCGCGAGTCAAGCGGGGTCAAGCGAGGTACTCTGGATTAACGTTAGCGTGACCACACAAGGCTACGGAGGTACCATGAATACAAGAGAGACGAAGTTCAGAAATCGAACAGTCCCAAAAGGCTACTTCAAAGCGAGTCCCAGCAGCCTTCACGATACGCTTCGCGCAAAAAGAGCCTCTTCCGGTGTGAATCCGCGCGCGCCATCCACTCAGAGGGAATCTCCTGCGTGTACCGGTGAGGGGGGCCGGCCTCTTTGAAGATGTCGATGTTGAAGATCCGGTATGGCTGCGGAGAGTCAATCGGCTTCGGTTCGACGCCGTGAAAAATACGGGCGTCAATATATACCATGCTCCCCGCAGGCAGTTCCAGTTGCTTCTCACGCAGGGGCCGGCCGGCCTCGACGTCGAACTCCCCGGCAAGCATTCTCTTCGGGAACGCTTCGGCTCGCGCTCTGTCAACCGCAGCGTCCTCGATCGGCGCAATGCGGTGGCTGCCTGGAATCACTTTGAGATTGCGGTCGCCGCGACGAAAGCCATTGAGATAGTAGAGAATCTGAACATAGTATCTGTCACGTTCCGCAAGGTTTACCGGATTCTCGTGCTTCCAATGATGGTGGTCCTGGTGGTAGCGAATCGGCCCGATGCCGCGCGGGGCAATGTTGAGAGCTGAGTGACAGAAGTGGTACTCACTGCCAATCGTGGCCGTCAACAAGGCTTTTATGAAGGGGTCGTCAATGAGCTGGTCGCTGTAGGGGCCGCGCTCGTTCCAGGGGCGGATAAAGTAGGCTTTGGGATCGCCGCGATGGGCCTGCAACTCATTGACGAATTCGCGAACCTGGTCAAGGCCCTCGATCTCTTTGATGAGGGCTTTCCTGGCGTGGTCGGTGAAGACATTGGGAAAGGCAATGTAGCCGTCGCTATGGAAGGACTCGATGTCGGCTGGCGACGGGCCCGATACCCGAAATAGGGACTTCAAATCAGTTGCCATATGCTTGCCTCCTTAATCCTGAACTGTAGCATACGGTCAAGACAGACACAAGACGGAACCACTGCACCACTTCGGTAGTTGGAAAAATGCTCTGCAAGTTCGCAGGCAACTGTTCCAATGTGCCCTCGCCGGACGGTGCTGCGACTGCCTTGGAGCCTCGTCGACGGCGCGCCGAGCATGCTGTGCTCAGCATTGCCACGGACATGAAGCTCCAAATCAGGGTACACGGGGCGTCGCAGACAATTGACCCGGAGACTCCGTCTACCGGCCCCCGTCGCGACCCCAAACGACAGATGGAGAGAATCCTTGCAAAACCACACTTGAAAAAATGCTTCTTTGCCTGCACAATGATAGAGTGGAGAGTTGTCATTCGCCATTGGTATGAATCGCTGAGAAGGGCCCCTCAGCCTTCTTTCCGGAATCCCACCATGGGAAGACAATGCAATTGCGTAGACTACGTGGACTAGGGACAGTAGACCATGAAATACAACTATCCTACTTCTGTTGGGGCAATCCTCTCAATGGCTGCCCTGCTTCTCACCGCATGCGTTCCTTTACCTGCTGACCCCGGCATTCCGGTCAGCGGGCCTGCGCCCGAGACGCCGCTGATTTCAATCCACAATCCCTTGGTAGTCCCAGTAGGGGATACCCCTTCGTCGTCAGGCGGTCCGTTTCAGGACTGGCCGGCCTTCGAAGTTGCAGGACATGGAATCAGAGTTTTCCATCCAAATAGGTGGCTCTTTGTATCCACACAAGAGGAACTGTCCGCCCTCGGCTCACAACTTGGGGATGACGAACTGGCCGAAGCATTCTTCGAAGAGCGGGAGGGTTACGTCGGATTCCTGACTCAACCCGGCCAGGAGGACTACTTTGTCGGCGCCGGTTTCCCCTACGACCCCGGTTCGCCCCCGCTGGAGACCAACGGATTTCATCTGCTAGCAGTACCAAGCGAAGGCCGAACTCTCGAGACGTTTGCACGCCTGCTGAGCGAAGAACTTGGTGCCTCCGGCCTGGCTGAAGTGGATGGCATCGAGATCGGTCCCGGTCTGCGTCCATGGGGTGAGGAAACCGCCACAATCCAATACCGCATTGACGGCACGCAGGCCTTCGGAAACCGGATTGTTACTGTCCCCGACGCAAATGTGACCGGCTGGCGCGTGATAATTCTATCTCCCGACGGAGGTACTTTTCTGACCGTCACCTACGACGCGTGGGGCGAATATTCCGAGTGGGTGGAGGGCCTCCTGCGCGAAGTCGTTCGCAGAATCCAGTGGCTGGACGATCCATCCCACTTGCCCCGGCCAGGTCCGCAGGTGACCCTCGAGCACCTGATGAACGTACGCGCCGGCCCAGGCACTGACTATCCCATCCTCGGCAAGGCAGGGGAAGGCCAACAGTTTGCCGCAATCAGCCGCGACGCAGTTGGCGGCCCGGCCGGCGGCTGGTGGCAGATCGAATACCGCGGCCAACTGGGCTGGCTGCACGGAGACTATGTGTCCGCGCCAGCCGGAGCAGAAGACATTCCTACCGCAGACGAGTCCGGCTGGCTGACCTATGAAGACGTGGCAAGAGGACTGTCACTGTCACTTCCCTCGGATTGGCGCTACTTTGACCCCGCGCATCCTACCGCGGCCGACCTGGCCCTCCTGTCCGCGGCCAACAAAGTATCAGATGAACAGTTTGACGTCTTGGGATTGGGTGAGATCGTTTCGGCCATGAGCCTGCGACGCGACGACGCCGTGATCGGCCTTGGTCTGCAGACTGGCCAGGAGGAGGGCAAGGCAAGCAACTTCATGCTTGTCTTTTCATTCCCGGCCAATGGCCAGAGCCTTGCGGGATACGCACAGGCAGCCTCAGAGCAGACCTACAGTATTGAACCGGCCGTGGTTGAACTGGTACAGGGCATGAGACCGTCGGACGAAGAAGTGGTTTCGATCAAATACGGCGAATACGCAACCAATAACGTCGTGTGGCAGATATGGCTCCTTTCACCCAATGGCGAAAGGCTCGTTGCCCTTGGGTTCAACGTTCATCGCGATCAGATTGAGGAACTGGAACCTGTGATCGCCGAAGTCGTGCGGCGGCTCCGCTGGATGGAACAGTAAAGGCAACTTTCTGGGGGTGAAGGCGGCACCCATGCTATGAGGAGAACCGCCACAGCACTATCTGAACTCAGTACCTTTTCGTCAGACGCCTTGAATATCTACACTTTCTCAGCGCCCTTCGACTGCGAATTCAGTGTCAATCCAACGATTCTGCTACCTCGCCTGGCTCCCGTCCCGATGATCATCTTTTCCGCCCCGCAATGAAAGGCGAATGCATCTTTGGCTGGAACACATTCACATGCTACGTAGTACGTAAGGGGACAAGAAAGCGGCACGACCGGCCTAACCCAGCCATTCAATCGCTCAGTAGAGCCAATTAGCCTCTGCTCGTCGCCAGCATCTCGCCCCTTCCCATCACTTGATTCGCAAATGCAACGCCGTCATCCCCAAAGGCAGTCCACGCCTCTCGTCTCAGTCGCGTCGCAGATCCTGTAAGATAAGGGACAGAGTTTTGGCTACTAGCGTTCTGGAGTAGAGCTTGAAGGGTGCCCAGCTTCCCGCTGGATCTCGGCTACCATTCATAATTCACAGACCCAAAAAACACTTGGACACGAAACTGTTCCTCCGAACTGCTACGTATGAGCCGAAGTTCTACAATACAGAAATCTAGACCAATCCAATAGGGGACTAAGATGACCACGCCAGTCTTGGACCTGTTTCAATTCGATGACCTCCTGACGCCACCCCAAAAGGAACTGCGCGACGAGGTCCGGAAGTATATGGAGTATGATGTAAAGCCAACGATAAATGACTACTGGGAGCGGGGCGAGATTGCTCTGGACCTGGCTCTAGGCCTGCGTGAGCTGCCCATCATGGGTGGAACACAAGAGGGGTACGGCTGCGCGGGGCTCGACAATGTAAGCGACGGGTTGGTCAAGTATGAGATCTGCCGGGTGGATGGCTCAGTCAGTACGCTGTTCGGTGTGCATTCCGGGTTGGCGATGGGTTCAATCGGTATGCTAGGCTCGGAGGAGCAAAAGGAACGCTGGCTGCCGGCGATGGCGAGGATGGACCGGCTGGGTGCGTTTGCCCTGACTGAGCCGGAAAGAGGATCGGACGCGGCGCACGTACAGACGACAGCTCAGCGTGTCGGCGGCCATTACGTGCTTAATGGTCAAAAAAGGTGGATCGGCAACGGGACGATTGCCGACCTGATTATTGTCTGGGCGCGGGACGAAAGCGGAAGCTTTGGGGGCTTTGTCCTTGAGGATCCTGGGCAGCTGCCCGGCTTTTCCGCGACGGCGATGGAGGGCAAGATCGCTAAACGGGCAGTGCATCAGGCCGAAATCACACTTGAAGATGTGCATCTGCCGACGGCAAACCGGCTCGCCGGTTGTAACAGCTTTCGCGATCTGACGGCGGTCCTGGCCAACACTCGGGCCGGCGTCGCATGGGAAGCCGTCGGCCTCGCCGCCGGCTGCTACGAATTCGCACTGAACTATGCCTGCGAAAGGGAACAGTTTGGCAAACCGATCGCTGCCTTTCAGTTAATCCAGGCCAAACTTGTGGAGATGGCCGCCGATCTGGCACAGGGGCAGTTGCTGGTCTGGCGGCTTGCTAAGTTGATGGAGACTGGCGTAGCAACCCCAGGTCAGCTCTCGCTGGCAAAACAGGCGTGCGCGGCCAAGGCAAGGCGCACAGCAGCGTTAGCCCGCGAGATTCTGGGCGGAAACGGCATTCTGATCGACAACCATGTGGCGCGCCTGTTTACCGACGTCGAGGCTACCTACACCTACGAGGGGACAAACGAGATTAACCTCCTCATCGCCGGTCGGGAGATCACGGGTATGGGCGCGTTCGTCTGACCGCAGTGAAAAGGGGAATGTACTCGAAGGACTGGGTTAAAGAGCCGCGAAATTATAGCCAGATGAAAGGCAAGCCCCGTCTCCAAGTTTGACTCAGGAATGGAGCCGCCGGTTGACCAAACGGCTGGCAGGTACTACAATCTCCACAGCACACCCCA
>JAPPKT010000597.1 GCA_028819675.1 Caldilineaceae bacterium
TTGCGGGGGCGGAGCCCCCGCACAAGGGAGGGCCGAATAGGCCCGACCGCCCAAAAAAGCGAGGAGAAAGGGGAGAGGAGTGAGGAGAGAGAACTGCCGCTTCCCCTGCCCCAGCGTTGATGGCGGAATGACTATGGCTTAGTCGTTGCGAGAATTGTAAGAATCGGCCGGGGCGGTATTTTGACTTTTGACTTCCGTTAGGCTTAGTATATTTTTGTAGGTTAGTCTACAGCGATGCCGGACGTTGCTTGTTAAGATAGGTAGTGTTGGGCAAGTTCAAGATGGACCTACCGGTAAGTTGCAGTTTGTACGCTCGCATACAGGAGTAGGAGACAAGAAAATGGGCGAGAACACTGTTGTTGTGACGGACGCGAATTTTGAGGATGAAGTCATCCAATCGGAAGTCCCGGTCCTAGTGGATTTCTGGGCGGAGTGGTGCGGTCCCTGCAAGATGATCGCACCGGTTCTGGATGAGATTGCTACCGAGCTTGACGGTAAACTGACGATCGGCAAGCTCGATGTGGATGAGAATCAGAGTACGGCGATGGCATTTGGCGTGATGAGCATTCCCACGCTGATGTTGTTCAAAGACGGCCAGCAGGTGGAGACGATCGTTGGTTTTCAGCAGAAAGGCCAACTGTTAGGCAAGATTCAGGCGCACCTGAACTGATCGCAGATTTAAGTGGATTTGTGTCAAGACCTGTCGCGATTGCGGCAGGTCTTTTTGATTCTACGTCCTTGCACTGCAGTCGTCAGCAGTACGTGGGTGGATACTTCAGGGCATAAGAGGGGATTCATCACCATTACAATAGGAGCACCGAGATGAGCAGACAGAAGAAGGTAATCTTGAATGAGTCGGAGATGCCGACTCACTGGTATAACATCAACGCCGATTTGCCGGCCGCGGGGGTTGAACTGTCGCCGCCGCTGCATCCGGGTACGGGTCAGCCGATTGGGCCGGAGGATCTGGCGCCCCTCTTTCCCATGTCGCTGATCCTGCAGGAGGTCAGCGCCGAGCGCTACATCGAGATTCCTGAGCCGGTGCAGGATGTTTACCGCATTTGGAGGCCGACGCCTCTGATCCGGGCGCATGAATGGGAGAAGGCTCTGGATACTCCGGCGCGCATCTACTACAAGTACGAGGGTGTCAGCCCGTCGGGCAGCCATAAGCCGAACACGGCGGTGCCGCAGGCCTTCTATAACAAGGAAGAGGGGGTCTCGCGCCTGGCGACGGAGACGGGTGCGGGACAGTGGGGCAGTGCGCTCAGCTTCGCGTGCCAGGTCTTTGGGGTGGAGTGCAAGGTCTATATGGTACGGGTCAGCTATGAACAGAAGCCGTACCGGAAGGTCATGATGGAGACGTGGGGGGCGGAGGTTGTACCGAGCCCGAGCCAGGACACGAACGCCGGAAGGCAGATTCTGGCGGAGAGTCCGGACAGCACGGGCAGCCTGGGGATTGCGATCTCGGAAGCGGTGGAAGACGCAGCGACGCGTGAGGATACGAAGTACTCGCTTGGCTCGGTGCTGAATCATGTGCTTCTGCACCAGACGGTCGTAGGACAAGAGGTGATCAGCGGGCTGGAGGCGTTCGGGGAGGACTGGCCGGACGTGCTGATCGGTTGTACGGGGGGCGGCAGCAACTTTGGCGGCTTTGCTTTCCCGTTCTTGAAGGAGAACATCAGCGGCGGCAGGAAGGCCCGCGTGATTGCGGTGGAACCGGCGGCTGCGCCGAGCCTGACGCGCGGGGTCTATACTTATGATTTCGGCGACACGGCACAGATGACACCGTTGATCAAGATGCACACGCTAGGACACGACTTTGTGCCGGCGCCGATCCACGCTGGGGGATTGCGCTATCATGGCATGAGTGCACAGGTGAGTGCGCTGCACAGTGCGGGGTTGATCGAGGCGGTCAACGTTCAGCAGCGGGCGATATTCGAGGCCGCGGTGTCCTTTGCGCGTGCGGAGGGGATCCTGCCGGCGCCCGAACCGGCACATGCGATCTGGGGGGCGATGCAGGAGGCGCTGGCGTGCAAGGAGGGCGGCGAAACTAAAGTTATCGTCTTCAACATGTGCGGGCACGGCCACTTCGACCTGGCCGCCTACGAACAGCATCTCGCCAATAGCCTGGAGGACTTCGAGTACCCGGAGGAGGCGATCCGTGCGAGTCTGGAAAAGGTGCCTTCGCTATAGGCGCTGCCGGACCGCGGGCCCAGTGAGGGGGACGAAGATGGCGAGGGTCATTGTGTGACAAACAGTTTCGACACCTCTCTCACGGCAAGCAGTAGCAGGAGGATGGCGAGGTCTATGACCGCGACCAGGAGGAAGGCACCGGTCAGCAGCTGAATCGGACCGAAGAGGAAGTCGAGAAGAAGCAGCACGTTGCGACCCGACTGATCGACGAAGACGAACAGGGCGCCGATAAGGACGAAATAGATGCCCAGTGGTTTCAGCGGGGCGCGGTCGCTGGCACTGGGCATCATCGCGTTGGCGATTGCGAAAAGGAGATAGCTCCAGAGCAGGCTATCGGGTTTGTGGGCGAGGCTGTCGACGACGAAGGTCAACCCGTCCAGCAGCCGGCCGGTACGCCAGGCGAAGGCGAGTGTTTGCGTATCGAAAACTTGCTCGCCGATAAGTACGATCAGCGCAGATCCTACCAGAAGGGGTGCCAGCCCCACCAGGCTATCCGATACGGCCCCACCGGACGAAACCGTCACGCTCCCCAAGCCGATGGAGTTTCGGGTGTATTTTGGCCATACGCGGAATTTGCTCGTCTTGAGACCCAGGAGCCTGGCCACCAGCCAGTGGGAGGCCTCGTGGATGAGGATGCCGGGCAGGTAGATCAGAAACAGAATCACCATGGCCATGTCTGCGGAGCCGGTGATCTGATAGACGATCTCCTGGATCAGCAGACCGATTCGCCAGCTCAGCCACCAAAGACCGGCGAGCAGGACAAAGAAGAGGACGAAAAACAGATAGGGGGAGAATGGAGACATGGGGAGGGGCGAGGAGAGAGTGGAGAGGAGAGAGGAGAGAGAGGCTGGCTTTTGACCCAGCTGTTTCTCGTTCCCCGCTCCTGATTCCAGATTGCTGCAAGGCGAATTGGAGGGGCGCGGGTCAGGCGCCGTAGAGTTCGGCGGTGATGTTCACCATTTCGGCGTAGCTGCCGGCTTCAAGCGATGCGCCACCGATAAGGGCGCCATCGATGTCGGGCTGATGCATGATTGAGCCGATATTGTCCGGTTTGGTGCTGCCGCCGTAGAGGACGCGCGTCGTGCCGGCGACGGCGGCGCCGTGCGTTTCTCGCAGGATGTTGCGCACCAGTCCGCATATGTCGCCAGCCGTCTGTGCAGTCGCGGCCCGGCCGGTGCCGATGGCCCAGATTGGTTCGTAGGCAATTACGAGGGATTGAACCTGCTCGCCATTCAGACCGTCAAGCGCGGCTCGCACCTGTGAGGTGATAACGGACGAGGTTTCGCCGCGTTCGTTTTGCTCGAGGCTTTCGCCTACGCAGACGATCGGGGTCAACTGGTGGGCGAGTGCGGCGTGCGTCTTTTTGTTGACGGATTCATCGGTTTCGCCGAAGAGCTGGCGGCGTTCACTGTGCCCGAGGATGACATAGTCGGCGAGGCCGCGCAGCATGGGCGGGCTAATTTCGCCGGTGAAGGCGCCGCTTTCTTGCCAGTGGCAGTTTTGGGCGCCGAGTGCGAAAGGCATGCCTGTCGTTATTGCCTTGAGCGGGTGCAGACAGATGGAAGGCGGGCAAAGCAACTGCTCCACCACGGTCGTGTCACCGACTAGCTGGTTGATCTGCCGGGCGAGATCGAGAGCCTCGGCCACGGTCATGTTCATCTTCCAGTTGCCGGCCATCATCGGTTTACGCATTATAGGTGTTCTCCGCAGGGGGCTGTGTCTGGCGGCGGGGCCAAGACATGTAATGTGAACGCGGGGGAATCCGGCGAGCTTCTTCTTTCCACGGGAAGGGCAGACTGATTCTGACTACAGGCGTCCTGCTACTGCCGCTCTGGAAGATATCTTTGGCAGACGGCAAACGGACCCGACCTCAAGCGGTTGATGCGAAGTTCTAGCCCGGCTGAGATCCGTCGTCTGCCGCGCTCTCTTCCTCAGGGGGCGCTTCGAAGCGTATCAACTCCTCTTCGTACTCCTCCTGGGTCAGCCAACGACCGCCGCTGACTTCATAGTGGGAGACCTTCTTGCCGCGGTCGAACCAGATCTCGACTTCGACCTGGGTGAAACAGCGGTTCTTGCCGCTCCCTTGCAGGACTTTGCGCGTGTAGTAGCGGTCGTCATTCTCCTCATCACGGCTGAGACTGTTGACCAGATCGATTTCGGCCATGATGGGTTCGCGGCAGCGGTTGCTGAAGACATAGATGGGCAGGGCACGATTGTCGCCTCCGCCGCCGCCGGAAAAGAGCGATGCCAGTCTTTTGAGAAAGCTCATAGGTCACACCTCCGCGTCGTCCAGGGCGGCCACGCCAGGCAGAAGCTTGCCTTCGAGGAACTCGAGGCTGGCGCCGCCGCCGGTACTCACGTGGGAGATTTTCGCGGCCAGCCCGGCCTGCTGTACAGCGGCCGCCGAGTCACCGCCGCCGACTATTGTGGTGGCTTGGGTCAACCCAGCCAGCATTTCAGCGATGGCAACGGTGCCGCGGGCAAAGGGGGGAAATTCGAAGACACCCATTGGACCGTTCCAGAGAACGGTGCGTGCGCCGGCGAGGCGGTTGGCGAAGTGAGCGACGGTGGCCTCACCGATGTCGAGGGCCATCCAGCCGTCCGGAATTTCGGTCACGCTAACGGTGCGGGCGTTTGCAGTGGCTGAGAAGCTGTCGGCCACGGCAAGATCGACGGGAAGCTGAATCAGATCATCACCGGTGCCTTGAAGGGCCCGGGCCGTGTCGAGCGCGTCCGATTCGACCAGGCTGGCTTCCATCCGGCAGCCGGCGGCGGCAAGAAAGGTGTTGGCCATACCGCCGCCGATCAGGATGGCATCTACCTTTTGAAGCAACTGCTCGATGACGGCGATTTTGTCGCTGACCTTGGCGCCGCCAAGAATGGCGATGAAGGGACGCTCGGGGTCTTCGAGCGCTTCGCCGAGGTAGTTCAACTCCTTTTCAATCAGGAGACCGGCGACGGCGGGAAGGTGGGCGGCCACGCCGGTGGTGCTTGCATGCGCTCTGTGGGCGCTACCGAATGCGTCATTGACGAAGACGTCGCCGAGGCGGGCGAGGGCTGCGCTCAAGGTAGGATCGTTGCTGGTTTCGCCGGGGTCGAAGCGTGTGTTTTCGAGGAGCAAGAGATCCCCAGGGCTGAGGTCGGCAGCGGCCGCTTCGACGTTGGGTCCTGTGACGGCGCCGGGGAAGCGGACGTCGGCGTCGAGCAACTGGCTCAGCCTTTGGGCGACGGGCCGCAGGCTGTAGCGGGGGTCCGGTTCGCCATTGGGCCGGCCGAGGTGGCTCATCAGGACCAGTGAAGCGCCGTGGGTGCGCAGGAATCCTATGGTGGGCAGGGTGGCACGGATGCGTGTATCATCGCCGACGCAGCCGCTGTCATCTATGGGCACATTGAAGTCGACGCGGACGAGTGCGCGCTTGCCTTCCCAGCTGACCTCCCTAGTGGTCCTTTTGCGGGTCACAACTCCGTGCCTTTGGTGGGTGGCGGTCGAACTAGACGCCCTGGCCAGCAACAAAGGCGGCGAGATCGGTTACGCGGACGCTATAGGCCCACTCGTTATCGTACCAGGTGACGACTTTGACCAGGTCTCCGTAGCAGGCCGTAAACTCGGCATCGATCACGCTGCTATGCGGGTTGCCCTGGAAATCCGAACTGACCAAGGGTTCGTGGCTGACGTCAAGGATTCCCTTCATGGGTCCGGATGCGGCCTCAGAAAAGGCGTCCAGCAGGTCTCCAGTATTGCCCGGGGTGCTAGTCTTGGCGACAAAATCGACTACGCTGACTGTGGAAGTGGGAACGCGCATGGCCATGCCGTCAAACTTGCCGTCCAGTTCGGGCACGACGAGCG
>JAPPKT010000161.1 GCA_028819675.1 Caldilineaceae bacterium
AGATCTGAACCAGATAACACGATATAGCGGAGTTTGAATCTCAACAAGCCCTAGCGCAAGTGAAGGACTGGCGTGGGCAGGCGAACGGCAACATGCCTGATACCAACTTCGAGCCCGTCACCCCGAATGAATTCAACCCCTATGAGCAGTAAGCAGCACCCGACATACAGCACGGCCAAGACCGCCGACCAGATTATCGAGGCGGTGGCGCGGGCGGCTTGGTGGAACGAACACGGCAGCGTTGGATGCCCGCCGGACAAGATTCCAACCGAGGCGGGCCTGTGCGAGCACGTGGCGGTGGAGGGTGGCGCCTTGATCGGCGGAGCACTGGATGCGCCTCGCCTGCTGGTTGAAATCGACCCTGTGGAGTACGCCGAGCCGCTCGCACCGGCACGGGAAACCCAACAGCATGCAGACATCGCCGCGGGGGGTGGCGTGAGCGTGCCCAGGGTCCGTCCGCCTTTGCGCCGCTTCATGATCGCCGAGGATGCGCATGCCTGGTGGTTAACGCTGCCGGAGCGCCAGTCCGAGGAACATCCGCTGCTTGCACTGGTGAGAGCGTGGCAAGGCCGCCCGGCCCTGGTTGAGCACGAAGCGCGAAAAGACAAAGCCATCGTGCCAAAGGTGGAAGTCGGCGCCATGCATCCGGATCGTCAACACGGCATGCTGTTCGGCGGACTGACGGACGGGCGCAAGCCGCCCGAAACGCAACTGCCGCTGCTCCCCGAACTGTCCCACCGAAACCGTGTCGGAATCCTGGATGTCGTGGACGCAACGGGCGTCCCCATCATGGCCAAAGGGCGGGGCGCGCCGTTGGCACTGCGCTTTGGTATCCGCTCACTACTGACCGTCAAGCCGAACGATCGGCGCCACGACTCCGTGCGGGTGGCATTGACCCTGGGAGAACTGGCAGCAGGCTTGTACGCGGGGCGCTGGCGCAACCAGCACTGGCCAAAGCTGCGGAACGTTCTGCTGGAGGCACGAAACTACGGCATGCTGATCAACGGCGGGCGCTCGCTGTGGTTCCCGTGGGCTGTCCGCCAACTACCCGCCGAGCACGCGCCGTCGGTAGACGATCTGGTGGTAATCGATCTGGCCTTTCCACCGGGCAGTGCCGAAGGACCGCTTATCGACCTGGCAGCGCTGGACCAGCTCGGCGTCGAATCGGCACCTCGTTATCGCGCCTACCTGGCAGTGCACTCCCTGAACTGGCAGAAGGGTGTTACACGAGTGCCCGTGGACAAGAGGCGCGGCCAGTGGCGATGGGCAATGGACGCCAGCAAGTACCCGGTGTTGATGTTGGACGAGCGTCGCAGGCTGGCGTTTGGCGAAGGCGACAGAAAACACCGCACCACGGCGGAGATCGACGCAGCGTTCGAGAATCTGCCTGGATTGATCGTGGCGGACAAACAAGCGAAGGACGCACGCAACGGGATTATCGGCTGGCGTGTCATACCAGCCGAAGTCGTCGACGCAGCCAGGGGGAAATAACGCAGCAGCTCCCGCTACACAACCGGGGAAATTTGCTACACAACCGGGGAAAATCTCTACACAACCGGGGAAATTTCTTACACAACCGGGGAAATTTGCTACACAACCGGGGAAAAATGGCGTCGCAACTCCAATAAAATCAATAAAACGACCCTACTACCAACACCAACCCCAAAGGGGGGTGTGGGTAGTAGTAGATCGGTCGTTTTGAGCGACCGATCTACTACTACCAAACCAGAGAAAACAATTCTGCCCGACGGGGCGCACAGGCACCGGAAGACCGATACCGTGCCACTTGATTCCTTGCCTGTCGCTGGGTCACCTACACTTTCTTGAGCCGCACATCACCAAGGGGTTATAGCGAGGCATGGATGGATTCACGGGCCGATCCTGGGGTGGAGCGCGGCCCAACCACAGGGCGGGCGGCGCGAAGGTCGAATCAGCGGCGCGGTACGACCACCGGGAGTTCGGCGCCGCGGTTGCCGGTGGGGATTTACGGGGATGGTAACCGCTTGAAGCCGGGCCAGGAGTTCGAGTGGTAACGGCTGCTCATTCCGCGCCGGTTGTCCGTGTTTTCCACATTGGAGAAGGGAAAATTCGCTGCTGCCCGCATCCAAAGGTCAAAACCCGTTCGGGTTGTGTAGATTGCCGTGGAAATAGGCAAGGCCAGATCGAGGTCGTTCTGGCGGCAGTTGAAGGGTGAAGGCGCACCTTGACATAACCAGGTCTACGGATGAGCTCCCCAAAATCCCCCCTACCGAACCCTTGCCCCGGTCGAGAAAGCGGCTCCTGCGCAATCCTGGGGTGCTTTTTTCAGGGTCGGGCCGACATTTTGTGGGGTGGCCGCCCAAATTCCCCCGATACGGCCGCTTCCTGCAGGCCCTGAACCCGCCCGGATCGACGCTCGCGCAGCTGGTTGACGTGGCCGGCAGCGCCGCTTTTGTCCCACCGGGTCGGCACAATCTGGCCTGAAACGGCTCTCTATCCCCACCGACCAGGGGCGATTTGGGTGTTTTGCCGGAATCCGGTGGGGCGCCCTGGAGGTCTTCGGCGTCAGATGGCGAAAGTCCATCAACAACGCGGGTTGCCGCGATTGGCAAAGTTTACAGAATCGGCCCTATCGGAAGTTGGGTGGGAAGAGTTGATGGTTGACGCTGGCACATGGGTATCGGCAGCAGCAGCGATAGTTGCGGCAGGGATGAGGGGTGTCCGATAGCAACCGAACAATTTTGGCTGCGAAGGATGCCATGGGTGTCTCATCAACGGACGTTGTTGTCGAGCAGGCAAGCCGTTGAAATATGAGAATGAGGGTGTCTAGATCACATATCCGAACTGAGGGTGTACGATCGCTTATACCGTGAGTCACCACAGGCTGGACTATACCTCGAGGAGGATTGATGACGACGAAACAGAGAGACTTCATAGAGGCCTGGCGTACATACGCTGCTGCTGCAATTCAGGGCCTCGGCGCGAATCGCGACCGTAACCATCCCATAACGGCCGTTTGTTGCGACGCTGTGGCGATCGCCGACGAGATGATGCGGTTGCAGGAAGAGCGAATAAAACAGTTCATTCACGGCGATTAACCATTCCGACTCAATTATTGCTGCCAATGACGGTCTGGGCCCCCAATTGGGAGGATCGATTTGTGCCTCTATCTCTTCTGCTTGCCATGCTCCACGTGCTCGTCTCCAGCATGATGGTCGTTGCTGCAGAAAGCAGAATGCTCACTGAGTTGCAGCATCGTGCGGAGCAGGGTGATGTGCAGGCTCAATCGCAGTTGTGTGCGAAATACACGGTAAGCGGCGACGCTGAGCCGGCGGACACTGCCACGGCCGAGCAATGGTGCCGAAATGCCGCCGAGGCAGGGTACGCTGAGGGTCAATTCGGCCTGGGCGTCATGATCTTTCTTGGTCAGGGCGCGCCCCAGGACGCTATCGAAGCGATGAAATGGTACCGCAGGGCAGCTGAACAGGGTTACGCTCGGGCGCAAGCGACGCTTGGCGCAATGTATATCGGAGGAAGCGAGGGGATACCCCAGGACTATGACAAAGCCTTGAAGTGGCTCCGTAGGGCCGTCGAACAGGACGACAGGCTAGGGCAATTCACCCTTGGCATGATGTACGCCATAGGCTGGGGCGTAACACAGGACGATGCAGAGGCCGAGAAGTGGTTTCTCAAGGGACTCGAAGATCACGACCCTGAGGAGTTAGTCCTGGCGCAATTCAACATGGGCAACATGTACACCCTTGGCAGTGCGGATCTGCCGCTACCCCACAACACTATTGAGGCCGTGAAGTGGTATCGCAGGGCCGCCGAGCTAGGCCTCGCGGCAGCGCAGTTCAGACTCGGAGACATATACGCCAGCGGCGACGGCGTTCCCCAGGACAGTGCTGAGGCGGAGAAATGGTACCGCAAGGCAGTCGAGCATCACGATGTCGACGAGCAAGGCACCGCGCTAATGCAACTGGCTAACATGTACACTGCCGGATATAACGCACCGCAAAGCGACATAGAAGCCGCGAGATGGTACCGCAGGGCCGCCGATCTAGGTCTCGCCGAGGGGCAATTCGAAATGGGTCGTGCCTACGCCGGCGGCATAGGCGTTCCGCAAGATAATACCGAAGCAGGGAACTGGTACCGCAAAGCAGCCGAGCAGGGTCACGATGGAGCGCGGAAAGTACTGGCGCTGATGGACGCCATGAGTGCCGACAAAACTTTCCAGGCCGGTATGGAAGCGTATGAGCAAGGGAATTTCTCGATTGCTCTACGTGAATGGCGATCCTTGGCTGAGAATGGTCACGCGATGGCCCAAAACAACCTGGGTGTCATGTATGACAGAGGCGAGGGCGTGTTGGCAGACAACGCCGAAGCCGTAAGATGGTACCGCAAGGCGGCAGAGCAGGGTGATCCAGATGCGCAAGCGGCTTTAGGCGCCAAGTACGCCAAGGGCGAGGGCATAGGCCAGAATGATGCAGAGGCTGTCAAATGGTATCGCAAGGCGGCAGAGCAGGATCACGCCAACGCGCAAATCATTCTGGGCTCGAGGTATGAACAGGGCAAAGGCGTCGTACAGAACAACGCCGAAGCGGCGAAGTGGTACCGCAAAGCGGCTGAGCAGGGCATTGCCTTGGCGCAAAACATGTTGGGCCGCATGTATGTCAGTGGTCGGGGCGTGCCGCAAGACGCTGCCGAGGCCGTGAAGTGGTACCGCATGGCTGCCGACCAGGGTGACGCCGATGCGCAAACCATCTTAGGCGTCATGTACGCCAGTGGCCAGGGCGTGCCGCAAGACGCTGCCGAGGCCGTGAGGTGGTATCGCAAGGCCGCCGAGCAGGGTTATGTCAAGGCGCAGGCAGGATTGGGTGCCATGTATGCGAATGGCAAGGGCATACCGCAGGACAACGCGGAAGCCTACGCCTGGCTCAACATCGCCGCTGCCCAAGACTTTGCACCAGCTACGGAGGCAAGAGACCTCGTTGCCCAGCAGATGACCCATGAAGGTCTCGAGAGCGCACAGCGCCTTGCACAGAAATACTGGGAAGCGTATGTGCTGCCTTTCCGAGACTGACCCGCCACCCTTTGCTTTTGAAACCGACACATCGTAGGATTGTCACCAGAAGTGGGTGGACTCCAAAGGAGAATTCTCTCAGAGGAAAGGAGATACTTTTGACAGGACAAGAAGCTGCCTAACTGGCAGGAATGTCTTGCGCTCTTGCTACTGATTACATCGATCTTGAAGAACGTTGTTGACGTGATAAATACGATTAGAAACTGGTATAAATGCTAGATTGCGGCCCCTCTCCGAGAGGGGCTTTCTCGTATCCGTAGTGGACATAACCCAGGGTTATCAGCACTTGACCGCGTGCCCGCGCTGCGAGCTCACCGGGCTTGGCTTGTTCGGCATGGAGGAAGGAACGCCGGCAGGTGCTTACCGTGACATTCCGCCCCTATCCGCAATCGACTCCGGCCACGCCGCACGAAATTTCCTTGAATTTCCGCCATGGGGTCATGGCCATCACTCCGCCGTTTCCTGCTCCGTTCTCTGCTCTTCCCGCTTTAGCATTTCGTCTGCGATAGCGGACGCCTGATCGGCCGAAGCCGTCAGATCGGTCGTGAGGTGGTCCGTGTTTGGCCTAGCCGCCAACCCCAGTTACAACGTAGCTGTCACAGAGTGCCAAATCGGTATGACGCTCCAAGGGGCTCTGCTGAGCCAGGCATGACCGCAGGCCTTGGATGTCCCGTTACGTAACGGGTGGCAATCCAGCCAGATTCGTTCAAAAATGCACGCTAACGACCCGCCTGCCGACTCATGATCTCGCCAGACACAGCGTCTGCCTCGGTGGGTCGTATCGGGTACCCAACTTTGGGGTGCAGAGGGCGCCTTGCCCCCCGCTTAGGGTAATTCCGGGTACAAACCTTGCGGTAACGCGAAGACGGCCCCTCCCTGGAGCTCCGCAAAAGAGCCGAAGGGAGGGGCCGTCTGTGTGGCGTCATCGCAAGGTTTGTCCCCAGAATTACTCTAAGCGTGGCAGACATGTTT
>JAPPKT010000284.1 GCA_028819675.1 Caldilineaceae bacterium
AGGCGCCCATGTCGGTCTCGTCCTGGGGGGTGAGCTGGTTGACGTTGCGGCCGTCGGGGCTGTGTTTGTTCCACCAGATGCCGGGGGCGAGGACGGTGCCGGCCATAATCTCTTCGGTGACGCGGGCGGTGAGCTCGACCTCGCCGAGATCGTTCCAGACGCGCAGCCAGGCGCCCTCTTCGATGCGGCGGGCGGAGGCGTCGTGCGGATGGATCCAGAGGAGGGGTTCGCGCTCGCGGCCGCGGAAACGCTCAAGGTGCGAGAAGGAGGAGTTAAGGAAGGAATGGGCCGGCGGTGAAATACAGGCCAGCGAACGCGGATCCTGTTCAGCCTGGGCGCTGCCGTTCTCTCGCTCCTCGCCCCTTGCCCCTCTCTCCTCGCTCTTGGGCGGCGTGTAGGTGGGCAGCGGGTCGTAGCCGTCCTGGGCCATGCGTTCACTGTAGAACTCGCACTTGCCGCTTGGGGTGGGGAAGTTGCCTTCGGCGAAGGGCAGGTAGGGCTGGGGCAGGTTGAGGCGCACGAACCCGTTTTCGAGCAGGGCCTCCCAGGTGACCGTTTCGTACAGGGGATGATGCTGCGCCTCGATGAAGTTGCGCAGAACGGTCTCGTCGTCCTCGTAGAAGCCGCTGTCGGTGTAGCCCATGGCCTGGGCGAGGCCGCGGAAGATGGCGCTGTTGGGCCGCGCCTCGCCCACGGGGGGGATCGCGGGCCGGTTGAGTGCCAAAAAATGGTGGCCGTACATCCGTTGCAGGTCCCAGTGCTCGGCCTGCGTGGTGGCGGGCAGGAGATAGTCGGCGTAGTCGGCGGTGTCGGTCTGGAAGTGCTCCAGGACGACGGTGAAAAGGTCCTCACGCGCCAGCCCGGCCTGGACGGATGACTGGTCGGGCGCGACGGCGGCGGGGTTGCTGTTATAGACGATCAGGGCCTTGACGGGCGGGCCGGCATCGTCGGGCGCGGGCTTGCGGTCCACGGGCCGGGGCGCGTAGTGGGAGGCGGCGAGACGGTTCCGGTCGAGGCTGAGGGCGTCGCCGAGGCGGTTCATGTTTATGGTGCGCGGGATGCGTCCGGCGAGCAGATCGGGGCGCTCCAGGCCGCTCTTTTCGAGGTGGCGCAGCTGTCCGCTGACGCTGAGCTGGATGCCGCCGCCCTGTTCGCGCCATGCCCCTATCAGCGCGGGCAGACAGGTGATGTTGCGCATCGCCATGCCGCCGCCGTAGTGACGCTGCAGGCCGTAGTTGACGCGGATGGCCGCGGGTCTGGTCGCGGCATAGTCACGCGCCAGTTCGCGGATGCGGTCGGCGGGAATGCCGGTGATCCGGGCCGCGCGCTGGGGCGGCCATTCCTGCAGGCGTTCGGCCAGCTGCTCGAAGCCGACCGTGTGGGCTGCCACGTACTCCTTGTCGTGCAGGTCGGCGTTGACTATTTCGTGCATCATGCCCAACGCGAGGGCGCCGTCGGTCCCGGGGCGGATGGGCAGCCACTCGTCGGCGGCCCTGGCGGTGCGTGTGCGGGCCGGGTCGATGACGATGACGCGTGCGCCCTGTTTGCGCGCGTCCTGGATGAAGGGCCAGAGGTGCAGGTTGCTCGTGAGGGTGTTGCTGCCCCAGATCAGGATCAGGCGGGCGTGCGCGTAATCCTCCGGCTCGATCCCGATGGTTGAGCCGATCGTGTAGAGGTAGCCTTCAAACCCAGCCTCGGAGCAGATCGTGTATGCGAGGCGGCTGGCGCCCATCTGCTGGAAAAAGCGGTTGGAGATGCCGTGTTGCTGCAGAAATCCCATGGTGCCGGCGTAAGCGTAGGGCAGGACCGCCTCCGGCCCCCATTCGTTGATGACGGTTTGAAGACGCGCTGCGATCTCCGCCAGCGCATCTCGCCAGGAGATGCGCTCGAAGCGGCCGCTGCCTTTGGGCCCGACGCGGCGCAAGGGGTGGGTCAGCCTGCCGGCGTGGTAGACTCGCTCGAGGTAGCGGTCGACCTTGCCGCACAACGTGCCCTGCGTCACCGGGTGGTTGGCATGGCCCCAGATATCCAGCGCCCGCTCGCTCGTGCGGTCCACGGCAATCTGCCAGCTGCAGGTGTCGGGGCAGTCGTGCGGGCAGGCGCCGGTTACGATGCGGACGGACGGATTCTTATCGTAGAGGGCGAGTTTCGACATGGCATCGGCTCATAAATGTTTATCGGCAGGGAAGCTGGTTACTTCCGGCGTCAGGCTGCTGCTGTCAGGGCATCAGTGTAGCAGTGAAATCGTGGGGGGCGAAATTAGACTGTAACATCCCGGATGGATATGATAGGCGGGTTGCGCTGCGTACGGCGCGTGCGTTGCAGGCAGTGCGGGGAATGGGGGAAGGGAGAGCGGCATTTCCGGCCATCATGCAATCTGCACAAACAAATATGGACAATCGTTATTCGGATTGTCCATGAGTGCGCCGTCGGTGGCAGGGTATACTACTGTAGTTATCGTCCTATCGTCTTATTTTCAGGTCAAAAAGGACCCCACGCCATTTCTGAAAGGATTAAGTGAGGAATGAAACTCAACGTAAGTTCAATTGCCGATCTGAACAGTGCCATTCAGGACAATAACATTCTGATGGTGGATGTCAAATTCACCGATCTGTTCGGCCAGTGGCATCACTTCACAATGCCGGTCGAGGAGTTCGATGCGGATGATGCGGTCAATGAAGGGCTGGGCTTTGACGGCTCGTCGATTCGCGGTTTCCAGAGCATCGAGAACAGCGACATGGTGCTGCGGTTGGATCCCACGACCGCGATAATCGACCCGATCTGCGCCATGCCGACACTGAGCGCGATCTGTAACGTCCATGACCCGCTTACGGGCGAAGCCTACAGCCGCGACCCCCGCAACGTCGCCGGCAAAGCGGTCAGCTACGTCGAAGACGATGGCATTGCCGACACGGTCTATGTCGGGCCGGAAGCCGAGTTTTTCATCTTTGACGGTGTTTCCTATGAGGCGGGCCGCCACACGGCCGGCTACTACGTGGACAGTGTGGAAGCGCCGTGGAACTCGGGTGAGATGAGCCTCGGCCATTCGGTCGGCCTTAAGAGGGGTTACTTCCCGGTTTCTCCCTATGACACGTTGCAGGACGTCCGTTCCGAGATGACGCGCAAGATGATCGATGCGGGCATTGATATCGAAGTGCATCACCACGAGGTGGGCACGGCCGGCCAGGCTGAGATCGACATGAAGTTCAAGCCGCTCCTGCAGATGGCCGACCAGGTACAGCTGTACAAATATGTCATCAAGAACGTGGCCAAGGCGAACGACAAGACGGTCACGTTCATGCCGAAGCCGTTGTATGAGGATAACGGTTCGGGAATGCACACACACCTGAGCTTTTGGAAAGACGGCACGCCGCTTTTCGCCGGTGACCAGTACGCCGGCCTCAGCGACATGGCACTGCACTTTACCGGCGGCCTGCTGAAGCACATCAACTCGTTGCTGGCCTTCTGCGCCCCCTTGACCAACAGCTACCGCCGCCTGGTTCCCGGCTATGAGGCCCCGGTGGTCGTGGCCTACTCCGCCCGCAACCGCTCTGCCGCCTGCCGCATCCCGATGTACAGCCAGTCACCGAATAGCAAGCGCATCGAGTTCCGCTGCCCCGACCCCGGCGCGAACCCATACCTGGCCTTCGCCGCCATGGTGATGGCCGGCATGGACGGCATCAAGAACCAGATCGATCCCGGCGACCCGGCTGAGGTGGACCTGTATGAAGAGGATGTCATGGAGGACATTGAGCTGGTGAAGGGCAGCCTGGGCGAGGTTCTGGACGCGCTCGAGGAAGACCACGACTACCTGCTCGAAGGCGGCGTCTTCACGCCGGACCTGCTGGACGCGTACATCGAGTACAAGCGGTTTGAAGAGGTAGATGCTGTCCGCCTGCGCCCGCATCCGCAGGAATTCGTGATGTACTACGGCATCTAGAAAAGTTGGACCGATAATTCTTAACAACAAGGGGGCGGCGCGGCGCATTGTGTCTGCCCTCTTGTTCTTTCATACTGACGGTTGTTCAGTTTTCAGTAGTTCAGGCTCTGGATTTTCATGTTCACTCATTTCATAGATAAGAGCTGACCACTGAAGACGATCTGAAAGGGGAAGGCAGATATGCTCTTGGATGCATTTGCAGACGAAAAACTGATGGAGACGCTGGAAAAGATCGACGATACGATCAAGAGACACAACGTGCGCTTTGTGCGTCTTCAGTTCAGCGATATCGTGGGCATCGTCAAGCAGGTAACGATCCCGATTGAACTCTGGGATCGCGCGGTCGAGAACGGTGTCTGGTTCGACGGCAGTTCGATTGAGGGATTCGCGCGCGTCGCTGAGAGCGATATGTATCTGGTGCCGGACCTGGATACATTCATGCCGATCCCCTGGGAGATGGAGCTGTCCACGGCCCGCGTTGTCTGTGATGTTTTCACCCCGAACGGAGATCCTTTTGCGGGCGATCCCCGTTATATTCTGCGCCGGCAGTTGAAACGGGCCCAGGAACTGGGCTTTGATTTCCTCGTCGGTCCGGAGTTGGAGTTTTTCCTTTTCCGGCGCCACCAGGATAACAGCCTTTACCCATTGACGCCTCACGACGAGGCGGGCTATTTCGACGTGAGCTCCGATTCGGCGCATGGTGTGCGCCGCCAGATGGTGGACGCGCTGAACGCTCTGGGCATCAAGGTCGAGGCATCCCACCATGAGGTCGCCAGCGGGCAGAATGAGATCGACTTCCAGTACGGTCCCGCCCTGGCGGCGGCGGACAACACGATCACTTTGCGGACAACGCTGAAGGCGATCGCGCAGAAGAACGGGCTTCACTGTACCTTCATGCCCAAGCCGATCACCGGGGTGAACGGGTCGGGCATGCACGTTCATCAGAGTCTGTGGCGTTTCGGTGAAGATGAGACCTGCATGTACGACGCCGACGATGAGTACGGTCTGAGCAAGACGGCGTTGCACTTTATCGCGGGTCAGCTTGCGCACGCGGCGGCGATCACGCCGATCATCGCGCCGTTGGTGAACAGCTACAAGCGGCTGGTACCCGGCTATGAGGCGCCGGTCTATATCTCGTGGGGGCGCACAAACCGCAGTGCGCTGATCCGCATTCCCCGCACCAATCCCAACCGGACGCAGAGTACGCGCTGCGAACTGCGCTGCCCCGACCCGAGCGCGAATCCTTACCTCGCATTCGCGGTGATGCTGGCGGCAGGCCTCGATGGCATCGAGCGCAAGCTGGACCCGCCGATGCCGGCCGAGGAGGACCTTTACCAGATGAACGGTGACCGCTCCGGGCTGGAGACGTTGCCGGGCAACCTGGGCGAGGCGCTGGATGCACTGCGCGAGGACGAGGTGGTGCAGGACGCGCTGGGCCAGCACGTTTTCGAGCGCTATGTCGAGGCGAAAACGCAGGAGTGGGACAGCTATCGCAACTTTGTAACACAGTGGGAGTTGGACCGCTACCTGGGCGTGTATTAGTGAGCGGAGGCCTGTACAGGCCGCGAGCGGCTTTGGCTGCAGCCAGCCACATCCCCGCCCGCGTGGCAACGGGCATGTAAGAAAACCGGGCACAAGTTGAGAGGCTCGCGGGCATTGCAAACCTGCCCGCGAGTTTTTGCGTGCAGGCCAGCGCGGTTGCACGAAGACTTCGGCCCCGGTTTCAATCCCTTTCTTGCGCCCAGGCCGGGGGCTATTCCTCTTCGTTCGACGCTCTCCTGCCACACCTCCTTCCGATTGCGATGAACCGCGTTGCGGGGGTGCGGTCCAGATTTGGGGTGGGAACAGTCTGGCGGGGAATCAGTGCCAGCGGTGGTTGGCGTTGTTTAACGTTTTTGGGCGAGACGCAGTGCAGGCATAAGGCCGGCACCTGCGGAGATCTGATGGGACTGGCGGGACGTGGTCTGGCTGGACACCTTCGATGAGGCACCCGTCGCCAATATCGACACCCGGTCGATGAGGCATGTTGTAGGAGAGGGGGCGTTG
>JAPPKT010000559.1 GCA_028819675.1 Caldilineaceae bacterium
CCCCCCCCCCCCCCCCGGGGGGGGGGGGCGGCCCCCCCGCACAAGGGAGGGCCGAATAGGCCCGACCGCCCAGAATAGCAGCAGTCAGTGGTCAGTGGTCAGTAGTCAGTGAAAGTGCAGATTGATGGGTGATTGGCATTGAGAGGGGTGAAGAGGATGAAAACTGCGCTCGCCTCGTCCGGCGTCGAGCACTGAAAAAGGCTTAGTAGTTGCCATTTGTTGATCAGATGCACGCTTCAGCTTGAGAGAACCCGACTGAGATCCCCGCCGCCCCAGCATGCTCGGCTATACGATCCGACGCCTCTTACAGTTTGTCCCTATATTGATTGGGCTGGTTACAGTCCTATTTGCTCTGCTGAACATCCTGCCCGGGGACCCCGCCCGCATGATGGCCGGGCCCTTCGCCGACCCCGACGTCGTAGCAACCATTCGCGAGGAGATGGGATTCGACCGCCCACTATGGATCCAGTACCTGGACAACCTGTGGGACCTTGCGCGGGGAGAGTTTGGGCGCTCGTACCAGTCACGCCGACCCATCCTGAAGGACATCCTGGAAGTATTTCCCAAGACCGTGCAGTTGGCCATAGCTGCCGAATTGACCAGTGCGCTCCTAGGCATCTGGCTCGGCGTCATTGCCGCCACGCGCCGCAACGGCTGGGCCGACCGTGTGATCATGACGATTGCGGCCCTTAATCTCTCCTTTCCCCTCTTCTGGCTTGCCCTCATGCTGCAAATAGTTTTCGCCGTCTTTTGGCGTCTATTGCCCCCGTCGGGATATGGCTCAGGGTTCGACAGCTTTATCATACTTCCGGCAGTCACGCTGGCACTGCCTTCGCTGGGACTCCTGGCCAGAATCACCCGGGCCGCCCTTTTGGAGGTAATGGGAGAGGACTACATACGGACCGCTCGCGCCAAGGGGTTGAGGGGCGTGCTTGTAATGCGCCGCCACATTCTCCCGAACGCGCTGATTCCAATCGTGACGACCATTGGCACTGACTTCGTGCGCCTGCTTGGGGGGATACCCATCATCGAAGTGATCTTCGCCTGGCCGGGCATTGGCAAGTACGCATATGACGCCCTCGTCTTTCGTGATCTGCCCGCGCTGCAGGCCTCTGTAATCGTCCTGGCGGTCTGCGTATCGTTGGTCAACCTGGTCGTGGATCTACTGTATGCGTTCATCAATCCGCGAATTCGCTACGTTTGACTGGCACCGCTTCCGGCAGGCCCGACTGCCCCTGGTCGGCGCTGCAGTCATAGTTATTTTCGTACTGCTGGCAGCCCTCGCGCCCTTCATCGTAAGTGACCCCACCCAGATCGAAATGCGTCGCGAGCAGGACGGCGAGACGCTCACGCCGCCGTTCCCCCCAAACGCACGCAATCTGTTTGGCACCGATCAGCTGGGGAGAGATATTTTCGCCCGCGTTGTTTTCGGCCTGCGCACCTCGCTGATTGTCGGCCTTCTGGTGCGCGGACTGTCGATGGTAGCCGGCACTTTGCTTGGGCTGATCTCAGGCTATTTCCCGAAAACTGTTGATGACGTTATCATGCGCGTCACCGACATCATGCTCGCCTTTCCCGTGATACTGCTGGCCATGACGGTGACGGCAGTGCTCGGTCCCGGACTGGTGACGGTTTGCGTGGCACTGGCGCTTGTGGCCTGGCCCGACGTGGCCCGCCTGGTCAGGGGGCAGGTCCTGGCGATCAGAGGGCAGACCTACGTGGAGGCAGCGCGCAGTGTCGGCGCCGGCAACTGGCGAATTCTGCTGCGCCACGTGCTGCCAAATTGCATGGGGCCGATTATCGTGGCCTTCTCGATGGGAATACCCGGCGCCATCATGTACGAAGCGGGCTTGAGCTTCTTTGGATTCGGCATTCAGCCGCCGACGCCCAGTCTGGGCTCGATCATCAGCGACGGTCGCGGCTACATCACGGTTGCGCCCTGGTACCCCGGTTTTCCCGGTCTCGTCCTGACGCTGCTTGTCTTGAGCGTCAACCTGGTCGGCGACGGTCTGATCGACGTAATGAACCCGCGCGGGGCCAGAGGGGCCGGCAACGGCCAATCTGCCGCTTGATTTGGATGGGCTCCCTCACGTCTGCTAAACTCCAAACGCGCGGCACTGCAACCGCAGGCGTTCGCCGTTGAGAGGGCATTGCGCTACTACAAACAAGGTCGTCAGGAGAAACTCCGATGGCAGACGATGGGCAATCCGTGATAGTCCAGAGAGTCGAGCCCTCCTCCAACCCTGTTCAGGACGAAGATCTCGACCAGTACGGCGAAGAGCTTGCAGGCCTGACGATAGTCGACGTTGACGTGCATGTGGATGACACTCTCATGTTCATGCTCGACTACATGGAAGGCCACTTTCGCAAGCGAATGGAGACTGTCCTCCAGGCCGACTTTAAGGGCGAGCCCGGCAACTCGCTGCGCAACATGATTGCCCACATCGCCTGGCTAGGTTCATCCTATGACAAGCCGCCGCGCGCCAAGCTGGCGACAAAGGAAGACCTGTTGGCGAGGATGCAGAAGGGAATCATCGATTACAGCATTCTCTTCCCCAGCGAGCTCCTGCCGATAGGCTACCTGCCGGAATCGGAATGGGCTGCAGCTCTCGCCACCGCTTACAACCAATACATGGTCGACGCCTACAAGAACCTGGACGGCGTCAAGATCGCAATTGTCGTCGCGCCCCAGCACCCGGAACGGGCCGCGCAGGAAATTGAGAGCCATGCAGCTCACCCTGACGTTGTCAGCGTGTGTATCCCGGATGTGGGCGTCAACCCGCCAATTGGCGACGAGAAGTACAGGCCGATCTTCGCAGCCGCGGCCCGGCACGATCTCCCTATCAGTTTCCATGGCATCGAGGCCCTCATTCACGACAACTATCCTCTACGAGTTGCCCACTTTCACACGCTCATGCAGGTCAACAGCATGGGCTTTCCGTTCACGTCGATGCTGCAGATCATGTCGGTCGTCTGCGCCGGCATCCCCGTCCGGTTTCCCAATCTGAAATTCGCTATTCTGGAGGCCGGGCTAACTTGGATGCCCTTTATCATGTACCGGCTCGATGCCGCCTACTTGCGATACCGCACGGAGTTGCCGGCCTTGGAGAAAAAGCCGAGCGACTACATTCGCGATTGGTACATTGGCACACATGAACTTGAAGCGCTCCCGCGCCGCGGCGACCTGGTCAAACTGATAGAGTTGTACCAGGGCCAGAATACGACCATGTGGGCCTCGGACTGGCCGCACCTGGAAAGGGACCTGATCGCGGGATTCATGCGCTACGAGATGGAGGATGCGCTCCGCCGCAAAATCCTGGGGGAAAACGCGCTACGCTTCTTTGGGCTGGAGCCTCGAAAATGACAGTTGAAATAAAACCTGCCCGCAAGAGCCGCCCGCGGCGAAGGATCCGAGTTGCATCATTGAAAGAGTTCCCGCCCGGCACGCGCATGGAGGTCAAGGTCGGCAGCGTTCAGATCGCCGTTTTCAACGTCGACGGCGACTTTTTTGCATTGTTCGGCCGCTGCCCCCATCAGTCAGCCCCCTTGAGCAGGGGAAGGCTGCAAGGCACCGTCATTTGTAACGCCGATACCTGCTGGGAAACGCAGTGGGCCCACGAGGGCGAGGTCCTGGTCTGTCCGGGGCATGGCATGGAGTACAACATTCGCAGCGGCAAGGCCTTTGGCTACGACCTCAAACTGCGTACCTACGAGGTTGCAGTTGAAGACGGGCAGGTATTGCTGGTCATGTAGTGCGGGGGCCGCACGCAGCTACGCCCGGCGACAGGGCCACTTTTCCAATACTCACTTTGCAAGAGGCAGAGATGGATCGAGCAGAAATCATAGCGCGGCCGATACGCCAGGCAGAATTCGGGGAACCGATACCCGTTACCATAGAAGACATGCTGAATGAAATCAGCAATCAGGGGCCAGCAATCCCGGCGGTCATGGACTCGGTCCAGCCTCAGTTGGAGGCCCTAGATCCCGCCCTTCTTGCGGAGAGTTCTCACATTTACATTACGGGTTGCGGTGACTCCTACTTCGCAGGCCTGGCCGCCCGCTTTGCCTTTGCCCGTTACGCCGGCGTCCCTACAGATGCCTTGGAAGCACTCGAGTTCGGACGCTATGCCGCTGAATTCGTACCGCCCGGCTCAGTCGTTTTTGGCATCTCGAACTCCGGTAAAGCAACCCGCTCGGTCGAAGCGCTTGTAAACGCGCGGCTGGGCGGCGCCAGGACGGTTGCGATCACGGGCAATTCAGAGGGCTGGCTTGCCCAGGAAGCCGACACCATCCTTGATCAGAGCGTTCGGCTCGCGGGGGAGCTGATCGGCATGCCCAGCAATCTGGCAACGGACTCAGACGACGACAAACCGCGCCGCGGCTCGTTCGGGCTAGTCAACTATCTGGCCAGCCTCACCACGCTCTATCTGATTGCTTTCCAGACCGGGGTCGTGCGCGGCCGCCTCTCAGAGGCGAAGGCGGATTCCCTGCGAGCGGAGCTCCGGTCCACCGCCGGACTGATCGCAGAGACTGTGCGCATTTGCACGCCTGCGGCTGAAGCCTACGCCGAGCAGGTCAAAGATATTGAAAGCTTCACCTTTCTCGGCTCCGGCCCCAGTATTGCCACAAGCTTGTTCTACGCCGCAAAGACCTATGAATTGCCGCGCGTGTACGGCGTCTCCCAGGAGCTGGAAGAGTGGGCGCACGAGCAGTTTTTCCTTACGGGAAAGGGCACGCAGGTTCTCTTTATCGCGCCACAGGGGAGGTCGGTCAGTCGAACTCGGGAACTGTTGCGGACCACACAGACCATGGGAGGATGCGGCGTCGTCGTCACTGACGAAAGTAATCCAGAGCTTGCCGGATCGGCCGACGTGACCCTGCCGGTCGCGGGCGCCATTTCAGAAGCGCTGTCACCGCTTGTCTACTGCGTTCCCGGCCAGCTCTTCGCCACGAATCTGGCCAAATCACGCGGCCGGCTGGCATTTGAGTTCGATTCTCCGCTGCAGTATGAGATGAACATGCGTACGATCCAGGAGAGCCAGCTGATCGAGTTTCACCCTGCCCAGAGATGAGTTCCGCCAGTTCGAGCGAGGCAGGTAGGTAGACACCGCCCGGCCAGTACGACCTGATTTCGATTGGGGTCTCCATAGTGGAGGAAATTAAGGGTGTGCCTTCGTTACCGGCAAAGGAAAGTAATGGTGAAATCGCAATTTGCGGCCGCTGGCGCGGAGGCGTGTAAGACTTGCCTGCAGGAGATTTGAATTACCCCTCGTTGATACGCCTAGCAGATGCAAACCGCTTCAATGACACTAGCCCGCTTCTTCGACCGGCTGAAACGGTACTTTTTCGACGGGAGTAAGTTCGTACTTTTCCCAGTGGTACTGGAACTCAGTCGACTTCCACCCTTGGTAGACTTCTCCCCACGAGAGCCGGCCCTGGTGGGGAGTCAAGACCAGGTCCATGACCGGATCTGAGGCTCTCTGGTAGCGATAGTCCACAGAGAGCCGAATCCGATTTCCGGACAGGTTTGGCAGACCCCTATGCACAGTGTGGCTGTGGAAAAAAAGGATGTCGCCATTTTCGAAGGGGCTTGAGACCCATTCACCGCCAATCTTCTCAAAGTGGGCTCTCAGTCCTCCGGCGCCGAGAGACCGCGAGACTGGCAAGATCCCGTGCTTGTGGGACCCTGACAGGACGCTCAGTCCGCCCATGCTATGGGGGCAGTCGCCGAGGGGCAGCCAGGCAGTCCAGACATCGGGTGTCCCCTGGATGTGAACGAAATCCTGGTGCGCCGGCGTCGTCTGTTCCAGATTTGTCGGGAAGATGAAACGGGCGATATTGCTGGGCTGCAGGAGCACATCTTCACCGAGAAGGTGGCTGATGACGCTCACAAGGGCCTCATCGTGGGCGAGCGTGTGAAACGATTCCAAGCACTGGACCATGTCGTAGA
>JAPPKT010000048.1 GCA_028819675.1 Caldilineaceae bacterium
CGAATAGGCCCGACCGCCCAACTGCAGTGGTCAGTGGTTAGTGGTCAGTGGTCAGTGGATGGAGGACCTATTGTGACTGGTGTGAAGTGGGGGTGCGGGTTAGCTGAGGCGTGAGGTTGGCGAAGGTGTGCATCGAATTGGGATGTGCGCCGGACTGCGGGAACGTTGACGCACGGGGGGCGGTGTGATAGGCTAGCGGGCGCGTTTGGGGTGGGACAGACAGGTACTTTATTTGCGAGGCTAGATGATGACAGACAATGGGGACGGACCGGCCCGAGTTCGATTTGCGCCGAGCCCGACAGGCCATTTGCACCTGGGCGGGCTGCGGACGGCTCTTTTTGACTGGCTGTGGGCGCGGAAGACGGGGGGGCAGTTTATTTTGCGGATTGAGGATACGGACCGCAGGCGTTTTGATCCTGAGAGCCTGGACAGCCTGGTGAACGGCTTGCGCTGGTTGGGGCTGGAGTGGGACGAAGGGCCGGACATCGGCGGGCCGTGCGCGCCGTATGTGCAGTCGCAGAGGCAGCAGATTTATGGAGAGAAGGCCCGGGCGCTTGTCGAAAAGGGGGCCGCCTATCGCTGCTACTGTACGCCAGAACGGTTGGCAGAGATGAGGGAGGCGCAGAGGCGCGCAGGAAAGGGAACGGGCTACGACAGACATTGCCGAAATCTGTCTGACGAGGAGAGACGGGAGTGTGAAGCGGCGGGAGCGCCATCGGTCATTCGCTTCGCGGTGCCCCTGGAAGGAGTTACCGTTTTCAATGACCTGTTGCGCGGCGACATTGAAGTCGAGTACCGCCAGTTGCAGGATGAGGTTCTGCTCAAGGCGGACGGAATGCCGACCTATCATCTGGCGGCGATGGTGGATGACAGGTTGATGGAGATCACGCACGTCCTGCGAGGCGAGGAGTGGCTGGCGACGGCGCCGATTCACAAGCTGATCGTTGACGCTTTTGGCTGGGAGATGCCGGTTCTGGTGCATTTGCCCGTGATTCTGGATCCGAGCGGCAAGGGCAAGATGAGCAAGCGCAAGAAGATGGTGGCGGGCAAGGAGTTCCTGGCGCTGGTTCACGAGTTTCAGGATTGCGGTTATCTGCCGGATGCGATGTTCAATTTTCTGACGAACGTGGGCTGGAATTTCGACCCGGACCAGGAGGTGTTCAGCCGCGAGGAGGCGATCGAGCGGTTCAGTCTGGAGGAGATCAATCCTTCGGCCGCGGCGCTTCCATACGAGAAGCTGGACTGGCTTAACGGGCTTTACATTCGCGAGTTGACGCCCGCGGCACTGAAGTCGGCTCTACTGCCATTTCTGAGCCGGCAGCTCGGTGTATCTGAGGCCGAATTGGGTTCTGACCGCAAGTTGGATATTCTGGTCCCGGTTATTCAGGAGCGGATTAAACGGCTTGACGAGGCGGCGGACTGGATTGACTGGGCTTATCAGAAGGCGGACACGATACGGTACGCCAGTCCCAAGCTATTGATTGGGCGTAAGCTGGACGCGGCGCAAAGCGTGGACATGTTGCGTGCAGGGGCAGAGCTCTTGGCGGAGGTGGAGCCGTTTGCGGCAGAGGCGATTCAGGCAGCCTTCCGGGAGAAGGCAGAGGAGCTGGGTGTGAAGGCGGGCAGCTTTTTCGGGCCGGTGCGCGGTGCGATCAGTGGGAAGAAGGTGTCGCCGCCTCTGTTTGAGAGTATTGAGGCGCTTGGACGTGAGGAGACGTTGCAGCGGCTTGCGCATGCGGTGGCGTTTTTGGAAGAGCACGTGGCAGTGGCGAGCGGTTGATCGAGGACGCGCTGGGGGGTCCGACGGCGGTGAGGAGGCCGGTCGGTCTCCCTTTTGCGGGGAACTCAGGTGGGTGCTGGATTTGGTTTGCGGGCGTTGAATGTGTTAGGATCCGGGGCGTGAATCGTTCTGATGGGGGATAGTTTAATCGGCAAAACGCCTGACTCTGGATCAGGTAATCGGGGTTCAAATCCCTGTCCCCCAGTTTGAGATTGTGTGCTACGCGGTTGTGATAGGGCTGGGATAGCAACCGCAAACGAGTGGGCTGTATAAGAGTTTCATGACCGTCGCCATGGCTAGGCGGCGGTCGTGTGTTTTTTGGGTAGGGTGCTTGGTGGTGGATCGGAAGGTTGCGGGTTCGAGGCCCGCTAAGCACTACTAAAGTGGGTTGAGTCTTTCCTGTCGGTAGTTGGTATAGGAGGCAGGGCCTTCTGGACGCCATGCTCCCGGATTCCGGGTATGTAGTAGTCGACAGCACGGCGGACAAGTTCTGTGCGCGTTTCGCCAGTCTGCTGCCGTAGTTCGTCAAGGAATTCGATCTGCTGTCTGGTGAATTGAATCTGCGCCTTGATGAGCATGCGCCACCCCTTCGGATTCGGAGTCCGCGAGTTGGACCCTAGTCTCTGTCATTGGTGCTCCTCTGCTTGCATATGCCATAATTTGCCGCGGGGCTTACCTCTCAGGACAAGAAGGCAGAATCGCAGCGTCGTCGAAGTGTCATAGTCGCAAGGGGTTTGACATTAATCGCCGCCTCAACTCGAATGCACCTAGGCACTTGTTTCCCTAGAAGACGACCAACACACAGACTTTCTGACGTCAAGTTCTATCGATACCATTGCTCATTTGAAGGAGTTGCGTGTGGACGAAGACACTACGCCATTGTTCGAGAGCGACAGTTTTGTGTGCCCTCATTGTGGAGTGCATGCACATCAGGGGTGGGAACATATCGATTCGGAGTTTCTACTAGAGTGGGATCCTCAGGACAACGGTCACTTGAAATTCGATGGCGAGATAATGCAATTCTCTTTGTGCGCCCGCTGCCACAAACCCGCATTTTGGGTGTTGGGCAAGATGGTTTATCCGGACACAGGGGCTTACCCCCCTGCAAGCGATGACTTTCCCGAGGAAGTTAGCGAGATCTACAATGAAGCTGGGAAAATCGCGGTCTTATCTCCCCGCGCAGCCTGCGCACTTTTGCGTTTGTGCTTGGAGATGCTTCTTAAGCGACTCGGCCAAAAGGACAACATAAACGACTCAATTGCAGACTTAGTCAAGAAGGGACTTCCATCAGAAATCCAGAGAGCAATGGACACTCTAAGGGTTACGGGCAATCAGGCAGTACATGGTGGGAAGATCAGCTTTGACGGCGACACAGATGTCGAAGGCCTTTTCAGTCTGCTAAATGCAATAGTCTACGACCGAATCACGTTACCTAAAGAGAGGATGAAAATGTACGATAGCCTTCCTTCAGGTGCCAAGAACCAGATCGCGACGAGAGATGGTAGAACGAAACCGTGAATCCATATCTACTTGGCACATACTGAAATTGGATGACTACAGCAATTGCTTGGCTTGTGCCCGAATGAGTGATGTGGACTCCGGACACTCTCTAGGAATCGTGAGCTTCTGGTGGCATTCTAAGAGGGGCGGGCAGAGCAAGGATGACACTTAGTGGGCTTGATTTTCTTCCCGCACTAGAACTTCGGTGTCTATCGGACGAGCAGTTACTAACGGCGGAGACGGCTTCCGACGAGTTCCGAATTAAGCACCTGATGCCCGCATTTCGCTCGGACGCGGACCTCAGCTGCGCCCTTCCCGATCAGCGCGTAGGCTGCGATCTACTCGGCTTTGATTGCAGGGCTTACAGAGCGGTCCGTCAGCTTGCTCAGAAGTGGTGCTCTGAGCCGTCGGTTCATGGGGGAAAGGAACGGCCAAAGGAAGCCAAGTTGGTAGTCTGACTTGCTGGTTGGCGGCCATATCTCGACCTGCGGATGGATGCAGTCATACTCAAAAGAATACAGAAGGACTCAAAAAGCAATGGGAGTAAGAATACGACCAAGGGAAATCAAAGTCCCCGACTACGATCCCTTCGACAATGATCTGCTCAATTGGACGGAAACTGTAGAAGTGCTCACGCGCCTCGTAAGAGCAATTGAAGGGCCTTCTGTCTTAGCAGTTGACGCCGCATGGGGAAATGGCAAATCAACTTTTATAAGGATTTGGGCCCAGTATCTGCGGAATAAGGGCTTTTCCACCGTAGAGTTCAATGCATGGGAGACAGATTATTCAAGTGACCCTTTTGTTGCTCTTTCCTCCGAACTGACGGACGGCCTCACCAGGAATGGGATCGACAAATCTTTAGCGGAGAAGCTGGATGGCATCAAGGAAGCTGGGACTGAGGTATTGAGACGATCAGCTCCAGCTCTGATTCGATTGGCCACCGCAGGGCTACTTGACGTCAGCCCATTCATTGAACAAGGAATCGGCGAATTGCTTGGTACCTACGCCGAGACCAAGTTGGCCGAGTACGGCGAGACCAAGGAAGCAGTTCGAGAGTTCAGGTGCGTCCTACAGGACTTGGCGAAGTCCATATCTTCCCAAAGTGGTGGCCAGCCACTAGTGATCTTTATCGACGAATTGGATCGATGTCGACCCTCATACGCAATTGAGTTGCTGGAAATTGCAAAGCACTTTTTTGCAGTAGACCATGTTGTATTTGTGTTGGCCGTCAATCGCGCCGAGCTTGCACATTCGATAAGGGCTCTCTATGGGAGTGAATTTGATGCAACTGGCTATATGCGCCGCTTCATCGATGTCGACCTCCAACTCCCCGCTCCTGACAGGCAGGAATTTGTAGACGCGATGCTTACGAATTCCATGGGAGACGATAGGTCGCATCATGGAATGGCACGACTCTTGAAAGGGGTCCATACAAATGAAAGGAGACTCCTACAAGCCTTTTTCAGCGTACACAACATCAGTCTGCGCAGAATCTCTCAGGCCATTCATCGGCTAGGACTTGCGTTGACCTTGTTGCCGAATGACAGCCGCCTTGAATTCCTGCCCATGGTTACATCTTTGATTCTGAGGACCATTAACCCTGAAATGTACTATAGTTTCTTCGGAGGCGATGTGTCCGACCTCGATGTAGCCGACAAAGTCTTTGTCAGCCCTCAGTTTAGTGCACTCCGCTATAGCGACGAAGGAGTCTTGTTTGAAACCATGCTGATTCTTGCTACTCATGAAGGCAGCATTGGCGAGAAGCGAAGGGTAAACCGTAGTGATGAGACTCTATCACCGCTGATGAGGCGGTATCAAGGATGGACGTCAAAGCCACCCGAGGAAGCAGATAGTGAGCATGCTTCTCGCGTTCTAAGCAGAGTGACAGAGTACACGCATGCGTTGAATGCAACGCTGCGTGGGCAAAGTATTGGCTTTAAGAGTGCTATGGAACTGCTTGAGCTCTTTTCGGAGAAGCTAGTGAACGGACAATCGAGTTAGTCGTTTTCATGGATTTTCCTAATTCGTTTGCGCGCGCGAGACACCCCCGCCGGTTGCCGAAGGCCACCTGCCAGCTCTTTGATGGGGTTATCCCTCGCGCTGCCTCTCGCTGGCTGTCATGACAGCGTGGCACTGCTGGCACAAAGGTTGAAGGTTTTCGCGGTCGTGAGTTCCGGCTGGCAGGGGCACGATGTGGTTGACGAGGACGGCTTCGGTTACGCGGCCAGCTCCGGCACTGTGGCGGCACAGATGCTCCTCGGCGAGGACCGCGTTTTGGATGCGGCGCAAGCGCTTGTCGTAGCCGCGCAGGGTGGCGGGCGGCGGCCTGGCCGGTGGGGACGGCGCTGCGTGCCAGAGACGGAGCAGAGGCTGGCGCGAACTGCACCTGCACAGCGATTGTCTCCGGATCGGGTAATCGGGGCTGAGATCCTTGTTCGCCAGATCCATTCCAAGGTGCTGGCAGGAGTTCTGATACGAACACCGCTTTCTCCAGGGGGAAAGCGGTGTTTTTCTTGTTGGAGGACGGGGGCCTCAGCTTCTCAGTCTTCCGGTTCAAAAAGAGTCGCGGAGGGAAAGGGGCACTGGTTTCGGTCTTAGCGATTGCGGCCGTACTCTTCGTGGCTGCTGACCCAGTCGAGGGAGCTGATGGCGGCGGCGAGGGAGAGCT
>JAPPKT010000185.1 GCA_028819675.1 Caldilineaceae bacterium
CCTGTATCGGTGTCCTCGTCGCCGTCGCCCAGCTCATCGGCAGCCTCCTCCTGACTGCCTCGCTGCCGCCCTCGGATGCCCTCCTGAACACCATCCTGCAAATACTGCGGCAGGGAACGGCCGGTGGCGAAACACTGTTCGAGATAGAACGCACGCTGCGCAACGCCTGGCCTCTCCTGCTTGCCTACAGCGGCTACGACAGCGTCGGTTTCCGCACACTGACGCTGGCAACAACCCCGCTCGGCCTCATCGGCCACTGGCTCCTCTTTGGCTTCGTTAGCCACCTGCTTGCCCGCGCAGCCGGTGGACAGGGCACACTCGCCCAGACTTTGGGCGCCGTCGCCCTCAGCAACGCCTCTCGTCTACTCTATCTCTTTACCGTTATCCCGTTCGTCTCCGTCGCCGCTGTCCTTATCCACGTCTGGGGCATCCTGATCGCCTTTCGCGGGCTGGAAGTGGCCCACGAGCTGCCTCCACGCCCCGCCGCGCTGGTCGCCGTCGGCACATATCTGCTGCTTCTGCTTGTCAGCGCCGCTGTCGCCGTAGCTTTTGGCGCCTTGCTCCTCATCGCCGGAGGCAGTCTGTGAACATCCGCCACTGGCTGCCCACGCCTCAGAAAATGAGCGACGCAGTCCAGCTGCGCGCCTCCGGTTTCACCGAAACCACCATGCGCCAGTCCCTGGGCATGGTTTTCCTTCTCGGCCTCCTCGCCGGTTTCCTGCCCTTCCTCGTCAACTGGGAGCAGGCCGCATCCGCCAGTACTGCCCTCCCTCTCGCCCGGCTCGGCGCACAGGCCTCTCTCTTACAGCAAGCGCCTCTTGACTATGTCTTCCCCCTGTTCAGCCCTGCCCAGCTGGTCGAACTCTTCCAGCTGATCGCCGGCCTGCCCCAGCCCCTGCCCGGCTGGCTTTCCGCCTTCTTCAGCGCCCTCGGCGAATGGATCAACTGGCCGCTGCGCTGGCTCGCCCTCTGGATCGTCTACGGTGCCCTGGTTATGGTCTGTAACAGCGTCCTCGGCGCCACCTGCCGCTTGCAGCCCTTCTTCGCTGCCACCGGCTTCGCTTCCGCACCCCTCCTGCTCGTCGGCCTCTCCCCCATCCCCTGCTTCGGCCGTGTCTGCGTTCTGGTCGGCGTCATCTGGGCCTTCGTCGTCTACATCAGGGCCAATGAGGAAGTGACGAGTCTTCCCCGCCTGCGTTCGTTGGCCGCCGTCCTGCTGCCGCTCCTTTTTATCCTGATTGTCACGCTGTCTGCCATCGCCCTGTTCCTGCTGAGCGTCTTTCTTTTCGCCTCCGGCTTCTGATCCACGCGCCTCGGCAAATGTAACCTGTTCCGTTCCCGACTGTCAGCCGCCAACAACCGAAAACTCACGAGAGGAGCCGTCATGTACCCCCAAAGTGAAATTCTCTTTCCCCATCGGGCCATCAGACCCCTGGGCCGGGAACGCGGCGCCGACTGGCAGGAACTGGTTGATCAAGTCTCAAGCCAGCGCGATGGCAACGAGGATACACTAGCCTTCTCTCTCATGATGATCCGTCTCTGCGACTGCCTAAGCTGCGATCAAAGCTGCTATAAGGCCTCCCTGGGCTGTGTCACCTGCGCCCAGCGCGTCGTCGCCGCCCACAGAGGCTCCGATCTGAAACTTCGCCAGACCTTCGAGCAGACCCGTCAGGAAATCAGACAGCGGCTGGTTCCCAATCCCAGCTGATTGACACATCGCGACTTGGCTGGCCTCGCTTCCCGACCGCCCTTGTTTTGGCCGGTAAGCACCTGCCCCAGGAAACTGCAAAGGCGCGAGCCTCTCAGCTCGCGCCCTTCCACGCCTACTTCCGTTGATTCCCTCCGCCAGCGTTCACTGGCCGAAAAACGAACCTCCGCCGGCACCTAATTCCAGCGGCCGGTCCTGGTACAACTCAAATCTTCTTCAATACCTGCTGGGCCAGCACCGTCCCCTCTGCCAGTAGCGTCGCAACAGCTTCGTGCGACGAGGCCTCGGCATAGATGCGCAGCAACGGTTCCGTGCCGCTGGGTCGAATCAGTAGCCAGCTGTTATTCGTCAGGATAAACTTCACGCCGTCCCGGTTGTTCACCTGCGCAACGCTCGATCCCGTCAGCGCACTCGGCCGGTTCGCGATCAATCCCTCCACCAGATCTGCCTTGGGGAACGGTTTCACCGCCCGGTCGTCGCGACCATAGCAGAACCTGCCCATATACGGCCGTCCCATCAATTCATCAATCAGCGCACCCAACGGTTTACGCCGCTTGGCCACCATCTCTGTCAGCAGCAGTCCCATCAGCAACCCGTCCCCTTCGGGAATGTGGCCGAGTATACTGATCCCGCCGCTCTCCTCTCCGCCCAATAGCACCGGCTCCTGCAGCATCAGATCGCTGATGTAATGGAATCCCACCGGTGTCTCATGTACGTGCAGACCGTAGTGCGCCCCCAGTCTGTTTAGCATCTGCGTAGTGCTGACCGTCTTGGCGATGCTCCCCCGCAGCGACCGGTCCTGGATCAAATAGTCGACCAGCAGTGCCATGATCTGATGCGGATCGATAAAACGTCCGTCCGGGTCGACCGCCCCGATACGGTCGGCGTCGCCGTCGGTAGCCAGCCCCAGGTGATACTTGCCCGTGGCCATCTCCGCCACCAGCGGCTGCAAATGCTGCGCGATCGGCTCTGGGTGGATCCCGTTGAAACCGGGATTCATCTCGTTCCGCAGCTCAGTTACCTGGCACTCGGCTCCCTCCAGCAGCCGCCGCAGATAAATCCGTCCCGCCCCGTACATCGCATCCACAGCGACCGACAGCCCGGCCCCTTCAATCGCATCAAAATCCACCAGGCTCCGCATCTGCGAACGGAAGGCCGGCAACGGGTTGAATCGTTCGATGATGCCGGCCTTCAGCGCCTGCTCATAGGCCAGCATTCTCGGTTGCTCTCCACGCCCCTCACGCACATGAATCCGCCGCTCCACCTCCTTATGCGTCGCCGCGCTGGCCGAGCCGCCGTAAGACGCCTTAAGTTTGATCCCGTTGTAGCGCGGTGGATTGTGGCTCGCCGTGATCATCACGCCGCCGTCCGCCCACTTGTCGACGATCGCATACGAAATCATCGGCGTCGGCGCATCGGCCTGGCTCAACCAGACCCGAATACCGTTTCCGGCCAGCACCTCCGCCACCGCCACCGCATAGCGATCGCTCAAAAATCGTGTGTCAAATCCCACAACCAGCGACGGCTGCAAACGCGGCAGCCCCCGGAACTGATCGTTCGTTACGTCCGCGATCGCCTGCGCGACCTTCCGCACATTCTCAAAAGTAAAATCTTCGCTAATGACGGCTCGCCAGCCATCCGTCCCAAATTTTATCGACAACTCGTATCCTCCGCGGCACTGCGAATCGAGCCGGTACGCTCTTTCGCTTATAAATCAATCGTTCCTACTGTTCGAAATACTGGGCGCGCTTCCGCTTCAAAAATTCAATGCTCTCTCGCATCTCTTCCATCCCGTTGATGCCGTCCTCGATGCTGACCCAGCCATCAAATCCCCTGTCTCGCAGGATCGAAAAGATGGTGTCATAGTCGTTGCTGCCCTGTCCGGTAACGCCGTGTTGCAGCTTATCGGGATACCCGATCAGGCCGTCTGGCAAAAGCACCTCTTCCAACGTCGTCCCCTCTTCCAGAAAACGGTCGCTGGCGTGCATCGTCACCACACGGTCCGCCACCTGCCGCAGCAGTTCAACCGGATCGTCCCCCGCAACCAACGCATTCGAAGGATCATATTGGACCCCGAAATGAGTCCGCTCCGGGATCGCCTTCAGCAACTCTACAAAAGTCTCCATCCTCTGCGCAAATTCCGGATACTGCCAGTAACCGTCCTTATAGTGGTTCTCAAGTCCAAGCACGACGTCGTTCTCTCTGGCAATATCGAGGCATTCCTCAATGCACGCCACCACCCACTCCAGCCCCTGCTCCACCGTCACGCCCGGCCTCCTCTGGCCCGACAGTACGCGGCACACCGCGCCAGGACCGCCTAGCCGCCGCGTGATCCCGATCATCACGGCTTCACGCTCAACCGCTTTCTGCCGCGCCCCAGGGTCGGGATCCGTGAAATCCGGCGAACAGCACAGCATCGGCATCGCAAATCCTGCCCCCTCGATCGCCTCTCCGATCGAATCGATATAACCGTCGTCCAGGCTCCAGAAAAAACCCTCGTACATCTCCAACCCCTCGGCGCCAAGCTCCCCCGCCTGCTCGATCCAATCAAAGACCGACATCGTGCGGTGAAGGGAAATATCGTCCAGATAACACTTGGGAAACGCTGCGATTTTCATAGGGTTGAACGCGTGGTTTTCTTTCTATTCAGTCAATCACACTGTCAAAAGATCGGACAAGTGCGCTATCTGATTTTGCGCCTATCACATCTATCCGATTCGTCTACGGTTTCAAAATGATCTTGACCAGGTCGTTCTCCCCCGCGGCCAGGCTGCGAAAAAGTTCCGGCCCGTCGTCCAGCGGCGCCACCAACTCCACCAGCGGATCCACGTTCAGCCGGCCCGAGGACAGGGCTTCGATCGCCGCCGCAAAATCGGTCTCGTCAAAGCCATAGGAGCCTCGCACGCTCATCTCACGCGTAACGATGCTCTGCATGTCCAACTCGATCATCGGTGCATTGTTTCCGATCCAGGTCACGTTGCCCCCGTTGCGAGTCGCCTCTACCGAAAGCTGCGCCGTCGGGCTCAGCCCTACCGCCTCGAACGCCACGTCCACGCCACCGCCCGTCATCTCCCGGATCGCCGCCGCCGCGTCCGTCTCGTCAACGTTGATCACCTCGTCCGCCCCCAACTCCTCGGCCAGCTCCAGCCGGTGCGCCGAACGGTCCACCGCAATCACCGTTCCCGCCCCCTTCAAACGTGCCGCCAGCATCGCCAGCAGGCCAATCGGCCCCACGCCAACCACCGCCACCTTCTGCATGGGGTTGATGGGCGTAATCCGCGCCGCGTGCAGTGTCACCGCCATCGGTTCGCATAGTGCCGCACGTTGCCAGCTCAGGCCGTCCGGCTTGGGAAACAGCTGCGCCGTCCGCACCGCAACCCGTTGCGCATACGCGCCGTGCTCGTTCATGCCCGTCAACCGCCGGTGGGGAGACAGGTTGATTGGGTACGGGTCCGCCCCAGGGGCAACCGTAAATAGAGGCATCACGACCACACCGTCGCCGGCCGCGTATCCCTCCACCTCCGGCCCCACTTCCCCGACCGTGCCCGCAAACTCATGGCCCATCACGATGCCCGGCGTGCGCCGCCCGCTCTTGCCGGTGAACCCGTGTACATCCGACCCGCAGATGCCCACCGCCTCCACCTCCACAACCACCTTGCCCGCCGACGCCGTCGGTTCCTCAAGCTCCTCCACCGGCATCTTCCACGGGCCGCGGTACATCATTGCTTTCATCTGGGAGTTTCCTTTTCGAAGATGGCCGGCCTGTCAACGCGCCCCCGGCAAGCCCGCCGCCGGTACGCTGAACGGCTGGAGCTGCTCACACCCAATCCGTCCACCCCGCGCCGATCTGTCCTATAGCAGGGCAGGTCACAGTGTGGGTGCGAGCACAAAGTTTCCTCGGGCGCGCAAACTACCGCAGACCGTCCTAAGCCGGCTACCAGGTTTTCCAGGGTGATTGGACTGCCAAGAATGCCTCTCGTCTATGAGCGGTATCAATGAGTGCTGTGCTAATCTTTGCATCTTGTCACGCCATCCCCGTTTTGTCAATGCAACCGCTTGACCGGGCGCACCCCAAAATGAGGGGAAACTATCCAACTCTTCTGGTAGCAACCAAGTAGCGGTCTCTCCTCTCTCCTCGAAATCGACTACACCCATTGACGCAACACTGCATTTACCCTTTGCGCCCTCAACAGGTATCATAAATAAATCCGCCTGAACCGCTA
>JAPPKT010000197.1 GCA_028819675.1 Caldilineaceae bacterium
GCCGCGCAGGTCGGACGTCAGGGAGGGCGAGGTATTTGAAGAGGAGAGCATGACGAGGCCGGCCTGGCTGAGGATGGGCGAGGCCGAGGCCGCGGCGACCGAGCAGGAGGTCCCGATCACGGCGACGACGCGGGGGTCGCCGACGGCGGTTTCGGCCGCTGCCTTGCCGCCTGCGGCGGTGCAGAGCGAATCCAGGCCGGCGCCCATGGTGACGTTGTGTCCCTTGATGGGGCCGTAATCGGCCAGCGCCAGGGACACGGCGCGCTGTCGCGGGACCCCCATTTCGCCGATGCTGCCGGTAATCACTTCGAGAGAACGGATCTGGATATCCTCACCGGGTCCCACTACGACGGTGCCCAGCGGGCTGACGACCATGTTTTGCGGCACACATGCGCCGGTCAGAAGCAGGGTTAGCGTCAGCGCCAGGCAGCTCAGCAGCGCCGGGCGCGGGGTGTCAGATGTTTTCACCGGTCTTTTCTCCTTGGTGTGGTTTTTGTGCCAGTTCAGGCGCTTGCATCGACCTGCCGTATCCTTTGCAAAAGACAGGTTCTCAAAAGCTTAAGTTTACCACGGGCGTATGCCATGAGCATGTTATATGGCGGTATTTTCGTGTCATTAGGGTGCCAGTATTGGAACGGGGAGGGCGCCCCTACGGGGCCCGACCCTTGATGGCGGCGCAGTTCGTGTTTTTGGGGCCGGTCTTGCGGCGAACTGCTTTTTTGTCCACGGAGGGACGCGAAGGGGCGCGAAGAACATCTAACTGCTTTTGATCCACGGAGGGACACGGAGAACGGCTGAAACTGCTTTTTTGTCCGCGGAGGGCGCGGAGGAACGCGGAGAGCACCAGAGAGGTATCGGATTTTCTTTGCGTGACTGCGCGTGTCAGCCGCACTTTGCCCCCGGAAGTCGTTGTTCAGACAGAGGTCAACGAGCCTTGGTAGAGGCTGTTCCTGGCGGCTGCGGGCTGCCTGGGTCTGGATAGCGTAGGCGGCCGTGGCTGGAAGGCGCGCGGTTTCCTACCGCATAAACGAGCCGCCGGTGACAGGAACGGAGAGACCGGTGAGAAAGGCGGCTCCATCGGAGGCCAGGAAGGCGACGGCGTGGGCAAGGTCTTCGGTTTGGGCAAGGCGGCCTACCGGGGTACTGCCGGCGGCGCCGGACAGAACGGCATCGGCGGCTTCCTTCACTTCCAGCTGCGGGTTGGAGAAGAGGTTGGTCATGTGGCCGACGCGTTCGGTGGGGGTCAGGCTGGGGCAGATGGCGTTGACGGTGATCCCGAACTCGGCCAGCTCCTGGGCAAGGGACTGTGTCAGGCCGGCGATGCCGAATGTGGACGAGCAGTAGGCGGCAAAGCGGGCGATGCCGCGCAGGCCCAGGACCGAGGAGACGCTGATAATGCGGCCGCCGTTGCCGCGGGCCACCATGTGACGTGCGGCGGCGCGGCTGCAGATAAAGGTTCCCTTGAGGTTGACGGCCATGACGCGGTCCCACTCTTCCTCTTCCAAGTCGACGACCGGCATTTGGTCGCCGGCACCGCGGGCCCCGGCGTTGTTGATCAGGATATCGAATCGTCCCAAGGCGTCCAGGGTTTTTTGCATGGCGGCTTCGACGGAGGCGGAGTCGGCCACGTCGCAGGTCAGGGCCAGAGAGCGGCGTCCGAGGGCTTCGATCTCCGCCTGCAGTGCCGGCAGGCCTTCCCAGCCGGCGTCGGGATAGGGTTTCTCGGTCAGGTCGGTTACAACGACATCGGCGCCGTCTTCCGCCAAGCGCAGCGCGATCCCGCGGCCGATGCCGTGTTCGCCTCCTGCGCCGGTGACGAACACGACCTTTCCCTTCAGGTTGTACATTGGGCAGTCCTCCAAGATGGTGAAATGCCGGCACAGTATCATCCGGTCAAGGAACGCGCCCGCGCGCCCCGCTTGTTCTCTTCGGGAGAGACAGGCCATGACCGGCAGGGCCGCCGCCGTTGTCGTTTTCCTTCCGGCACTGATTGTAACCCGGGTGTTCCCCTATTTGGATGTCATTATCGTATCAGTTTGAGTTTTTTCACGTCAATGGTGCGTCAAAGGGAAACATGGGGGGCGCGGGCGGCGTCACCTATCTAACCCCGCAAACCGGTTCAATTGTGCAGGCGGGAAAAGAAGGGAGACACTACCATGACAAGGTTGCGTTTATTCGCCTCTCTCGCAGTTCTCATCGCCGCATTCGCGATTCCGGCTTCAGTGTTTGCTCATCCGTCCAGCGAAGGTGAAGGCTATTGCCAGTTCCCGGACGGCACGCTCACGGCTGGCCATTGCAGTGCTTCGGACCACGCCAGGGGCGGCCATGATACCCACATTCCTCCTTTGCCAGGCGTTCCGCCGCCTTCTGGGCCCGGCGGCAATCCTCTTCCTCCGAGTAGCAATCCTCCTCCTCCTCCGAGCAGCAATCCTGATGATGGTTCAGGCGGCGGCGGTGGCTCCGATACGACGCCGGTTTACACGGGGATCGACTGCCACATAACACATGCGGCCAGGCCCGCCCAGATATGCTCTGTCGAAGGCGGTCTGCAGTACTGGTTCATCGGCGCAGACGGCAGCGCGCAGCCCGGCCCCTTCTTGCCCGATTCGCCCAGGATCGAGCGCTATGAGGGCACCAATCCCATGACCGGCAAGCCGGTCGTGATCGACTACGTTGTCGAAGGGGACAAGACGCTGCTGCGGGTGAGCACGTACTATCCCGACAACGAGTATGACACGAACAAGCCCTACGTGTTTACGCTTGATCCGGGTCACAACGTGAGATACATCAGCTGGTAGGAAGGTGACGGTGTGGTGAGAGTGCGGTCTGTCCTTCTACGGGGGCAGGCCGCATTTTGTTTGGTGGCGTCCTTACCGGCGCCACCGGTGACTTCGTGCAGGCTTGTCGGGGGGGGACATGATGAGATCTATCAAGAGGCATCGTGTGGGACCGGCAGGGGTTGCCGGGTATGTTCTGGCTGTCGGATTCCTTCTTTACTTGGACAGGGCCTGGGGATGGGATCCTGAAATGTTTCCAGCCGTGTTTCTGGTCAGTACAGGGTTGATCATCCTCGGTTATGAAGTGGACCGATGCTACGCGACTCGAGGTTGGTTCTACAAACTGATTGACAGCTTGATGGATATGTGGTCGCGGCCGTGACATGGATAGGGCCTTTCACCCGATAGGCCAGGCGTTCCTTATGCGTGACGATACCGCCTGTTTTTACTGATGAAGCGTTCGACGGCGTTGCGGTCTTTGTCGCGGGGTCGGTCATAGCGCTGTGTGTAGCTGGCAGTGGAGCTGTGCGCTTCAGTATTCCTATGCACATATACGGATATGGAAATACGTGCATGTGTGACATGGGGGGGCTGTGATCGGGTTTGGCGTGGCCGGTTAGATATCGCCTCCGAAAACTTCGCGTAGTCATCTCAAGACCTAACCAATCCCCTTTATCACATTACAAAAATCAAGACCAATCAGATTCCAAACGTTTCATGTCGGCCGATGTTGTGAGCAACTCTGTGCATTACGCGAAAACTGACACGATATTGATACGGAAGCAGACATAATTGTTACATAGAACACATATCGGTGGTTTATATTGGAAGAGGGCGAAGGCCAACCACTCCGTGACCAATACACCGACGCGATGTATGCCGTGGACAGGCGGCAGATCCTCATCTTCGACGGAGAAGAGCATGTAAGGCATGCGGGTCTGTCAGGGGATCCCGGCCAGCCTTCTGTGCGTCCGTTGGCGTCAACCCGGAGCGATCCTCCCAGGTCAGCATACCGGGAACGGGAGGCGGCCGGGTTGCGGGATGAGGTGAGAAACGGGTAGGTAACAGCCTATATATTCACGTGTGCTGAATGGGGAAAGGAGGGGTCAGAAGGATACACATTTTGTTCACATTGTGGTGAGGAAGCCCAGGCAAGATGGAGGTATGGGGCCTCTTCTTGGAACAGGGTTTGCAGTCGTGTTTGGGAACGGAGGTTGCGACGCGTTTTGGTTTTACGCTTTCGACATTCACAAACCCAGAGGATCTCACGTCATGACTACCAAGACTCGATATATTGTAATTATCATCTCTCTTCTGCTCATCACCTTTTCCTTCATCCTCAGTACAACTCTCTACGCAGAGGCTAACAAAGAAAGCCATATCATCCGGCTCGCCGATGGTGTCGATGAACAGTCTGGACGCGCCGGGCGGCTGGAAGCAATCTGGGAAGGGCCGGGACCGCAGCCTGGGCCAGGGGGCAAGCTCTGCATCGGTGCCTGGTCGGACGTTTAGCAGGGCAGGCCTGGCACCTTCCTGGAGGAAGAGAGCATGGCCTGCCTGACTCTTATCATTTGGATCGGAATGGTTCTTCCCGGCCAGCCTCTGTGCGCCGCAAGGCGTTAACCCAGAGAGGGTTTCATCATCGACACAGGGATATCTGTATCCTTCTGTGGAACGGAGGCGGCCGGGACAGCTCAGGGAAATAAGTGCGGAGGAGATGGGCGGCGGGTAGGGGCACACACGAGGGGCGCCCCTACGGATTATGTCCTGCGATGTGGGCGGAATCAGGCGGAGGATGGCTTTGTCATGCGGTAGCCTACGCGCGGTTCGGTGAAGATGTAGGTGGGGTCGTGTGCGTCGTCACCGAGTTTTTGGCGCAGTCTCTTGACGACGGTGCGGACCAGCCCTGCTTCGCCGGAGTGTCCCTGGTCCCACACCCGTTGGAGCAGCTGGCCGTGGGTCAACACCATCCCGGCGTTGGTCGAGAGCTCGAAGAGCAGAGCATACTCGGTCGCGGTGAGCACGACGGGTCGTCCGGCCACAACCACGCGGCGTTCCGCGTAGTTGATGACCAAGTCTTCCAGGACATAGTCTTCGGGCTGTCCGAGATAGCCGGTGCCGGAGCGCTGGCGCAGGACCGACCTGATGCGCGCGGCCAGCTCCGTGGGCGAGAAGGGTTTGACCACGTAGTCGGCGGCCCCCATGTCGAAGGCCTTGGCGATGACGTTCTCCTGTCCGTAGGCAGACAGGAAGATGACGGGCAGAGCAGTTTTCTCCAGGATATTCTTCATCAGATCGATGCCGTCGACGCCCGGCAGCATCATGTCCAGCAGGACGAGATGGGGTCTCTTCTCCGCAATCAGACGATCGACTTCCTCCGGTTCTCCGGTCACTATCGGGTCATAGCCCGACTTGGAGAGGACGTCGCGGATGTATCTGAGCGCGTTCGGCTCGTCGTCCACGACGAGGATACGCGTGCGCTCCTGTGTCTCATTGCCGGGGTCGGCGGCGAACGGTGCGGGTTCGCCGACGCCTGCGGTTTCTTTTTTCTCGACGATTGGAACCGTAAAGATAAAGCGTGCGCCCTGGCCGGGTCCGTCACTTTCGGCCCAGATACGGCCGCCGTGCGCCTCGACGATGCCTTTGCAGATGGCGAGGCCGAGCCCCGACCCGGCAGGGTCGCCCTGCCGGTCCTCGACGTTGACGCGGGAGAACTTTCTGAAAAGGAGCGGCAGCCGCTCGGCGGGTATGCCTCTGCCCTCGTCGGAGATTGAGACGACCACCTGAAACTGTTTCAGCACAGCGCGCACGGTGATGGAGGATAGCTCGTTGGAGTACCTGGCCGCATTGGAGAGCAGGTTGCTGAGGACCTGGACGATACGGCGTCTGTCGGTCATGACTTGTGGCAGGTCCGGGTCGACGTCGATGTGGATATTGTGCCTGCGGCCTGCGCTCATGAACATGATGCGGGCCTCGTCCACCAGGGCGGCGGTATCGGACGGCTCCGGGGCGACGGAAAGCGTGCCGGTCTCGATGTGAGCCACATCGAGCAGGTCGCGTATGAGGCTGCGCATGCGGCCGGCCTGCTCGGAGATGATGCGGTGGAACTGGCGCATTTCGGCGGGGTTGAGGG
>JAPPKT010000085.1 GCA_028819675.1 Caldilineaceae bacterium
CCATGTGCCTGCCCTCGCACCCGCCCCAACTGACGGACTCCACCGTACGGCCAGGCCAGGCTCCTACACTGCGTCTCGCCCAAAGACGGTAAACAACGCCAGCCACCTCTGGCGCCGATTCCCCGCAAGACTGTTCCCACCCCAAATCTGGGATGCACCCAAATCTACCCACAGAATTGACAAATGGTCCGTCGGTGGTAGGATACCACGAAACTGAAATGATGCCGGAGTCGGAAGCAACTCTCCAGCATCCGGACGATTGGGAAAGCAGCAACACGCGAGCGAATATGATGGCTGACGAACGATTCTTTGTGACCGGCGCACTCGGCTGCCTGGGGGCCTGGGTCGTACACAACCTGGTACGCGATGGCATCGATGTTACCGTCTACGACCTGGGAAGCAGCACACACCGCCTCGAGTTGCTCATGGAGCCGGACGAGATCGCCCGCATCCACTTCGTCAAGGACGATATCACAGACACCGAGGCCGTCACCCGCGCCGTCGTAGAAAGCGGGGCCAACCGCATCATCCACCTGGCCGCCCTGCAAGTACCCTTCTGCAAGGCCAACCCCTCTCTCGGCGCCGCCGTGAACGTCGTCGGCACCGTCAACGTCTTCGAAGCCGCCAAGCAGGCCGGCATCGCCTCCGTCGTCTACGCCAGCAGCATGGCCGTCTATGGCGGCGCCGACCTCTACGGGCCGGAAGTGCAGGACGGCGACCTCCTCCACCCCCTCAATCTTTACGGAGTCTACAAAAGCGCCAACGAAGGCACGGCCCGCATCTACTGGCAGGATGACGGCATCGCCAGCCTTGCTCTGCGACCCTACACCGTCTACGGCCCCGGTCGCGATCAGGGCATGACCTCCACCCCCACCCAGGCCATGCTCGCCGCCGCCAAGGACGAAGCCTACCAGATCTCCTTCGGCGGTACCTGCGGCTACCAGTATGCCGACGACGTCGCCCGCACATTCATTGAGCTTGCCCGCCTACCCTTCGAAGGCGCAGAGGTCTTCAACATCCGCGGCAGCGTTGCCCATATGTCCGAAATCGTTGACGCCATCGTAGCCGCCGAGCCCAACGCTGCCGGCCGCATCACCTTCGAGGACACGCCCCTTCCCTTTGCAGAGGCCCAAAATGAACAGCCCCTGCAGGACCTGCTCGGGGAAGTGCCGTACACCCCCCTTAAAGAAGGCGTCGCCCGCACAATCGCCCATTTCAAGCGTGCGCTCGTCACGGGCAGAATCCTATAACCTTCGACCCCAACGGGCCGCGAACCCACATAACCTGACTTCACCCTTTCCAACCAATTCGCCGAGGAGCAAAAAAGATGAGATGGTTGCGGTTTGAGCACAACGGAAAAACAGTTTACGGTGTCGCCAGTGGCGATACCATCGAGGTAACCGACGCCACCTGGTGCGACATCCTCGCCGGCAAAACCGGTTCCGTCACCGACTCCGTCGACCGGGGCAGCGTGGACCTCCTCTGTCCCATGGACCGGCCCGGCAAGGTCGTCGCCATCGGCCTCAACTACCTGGACCACTGCCGCGAAACCAACACGCCGCCCCCCGATCGCCCCGTCATCTTCACCAAGTTCACCACCAGCATCATCGGCCCCGGCGACGAGATCGTCTGGAGCCCACTGCTAACCGCCGAGGTCGACTACGAAGCCGAATTGTGCGCAGTCATTGGCAAGACCGCCCGCCATGTCAGCCGCGATGAAGCCCTTGACTACGTCGCCGGCTACACCTGCTCCAACGACGTCAGCGCCCGCGACCTGCAGCTCGGTGAACCCCAATGGATCCGCGGCAAAAGCCTCGACACCTTCTGCCCCATCGGCCCCGCCTTCGTCACCGCCGACGAGGTGCCCGATCCGCAGGATCTCGGCATCCGCTGCCTCCTCAACGGCGAAGTCATGCAGGAAAGCAACACCCGCGAGATGATCTTCGGTGTTGCCGAGCTGATCGAATTCAGCTCCAACGCCTTTACCCTTGAGCCGGGCGACGTCATCCTAACCGGTACCCCCCACGGCGTCGGCATGGGCCGCGACCCCCAGGTATGGATGAAGGATGGCGACACCGTCGTCATCGAAATCGAAAAACTGGGCCGCCTCGAAAACACCTGCCGCATGGTCTGAGCCCAGCCATCGCAACACTTCTAGTGCAAGAAAGCCCTGGCAATCGCCGGGGCTCTTTCTCTCCCACCTTTCAGTAGGGGCAACTGTGAGTACCATATGAAAAAAGGCCCTTCGCGCAGACTCCTGCCCCCTCTGGACGCCCGTTCTCCCCTCTCTCTTTTCTATTCTCTCCTCACCTTTGACCGGCCCTTAGCTGGGTATTGCGCCGGCCTGAACACTCCTTTGCAACACTTAGCAACAGTGCATTTCCATGCTATAATCGCACCACCAATAGAATGTGTTTTCTATTTCGCGCAGACTCCGTGTTCCCCATTCAGTTCAATTAAGGAGGATCCAATGAATCGTCAACGTTTTTGGCCGCTGGCGCTCCTGATCGCGCTTGCCCTGGTCGTCTCCGCCTGCGGAACGACTGCGGCACCTGTTCAGGTTGATACCGCCGCCGCCGACGAGGCCGCGCCGGCCTCCGATGAGATCATGACCGTCAACCTCGTGGCCCGCTGCAAGGCCAGCCCGCCCTACGAGAACGGCCGCTGCGACAACCTGACCGCCGCCGTGGACGCCGTCAACGCCGAACTCGAAGCCAGCGACGACAACCGCCGCATCACCCTCGAAACCATCCAGGACGACACCGGATGGGGCGACTACAAGACCGAATTCGAGTTGGCCTCCGACGCCGGCGAGGCGCCCGATATCATCGTCTCCGGCCACGAACATATCGGCGACTGGGCCACCGCCGGCTACCTGGTCGACATCTCCGAACAGGTCAACAGCGGCGAATTCGCAGAATTCAATGATGTCATCGACTCCCTCTGGGAATCCACCATGCTCAACGGCAAGATCTGGGGCATCCCCCAGGACGCCGAAGCCCGCCCCCTCTACTTCAGCAAGACTCTCCTGAGCGAGCTGGGCTGGAGCGCGGAGGAGATTGAAGCCCTTCCGGGACGCATCGAAAGCTGCGACTATACCTGGCAGGATATGTTTGACACCGCCGAGCAGGCCGTCGCCGCCGGGGTCGTCGCCGAAGGTGAGGGCTGGTGGCATCGCCCCTCCAACGGGCCCGACTTCCTCTACTACTACTTCGCCGCCGGCGGCGAAATCGAGAGCGACATGGACGCCCTCGTCTTCGACACCGCCGCCGCCCAGACCGTCTATGAGCTGCTCCACAACGCCGCCCACGAGCGCAAAATTATCACACCCAACAAGCTGGACGGCGATTGGGACTACCACAAAGAGTACACCGCCAGCTTCACCAACGTGATGTTCGTCTTCGAGGGCACCTGGCGCTGGGCCAGCTGGCACACCAACTATCTCCAGGATCAGGGCGGCGAAGAATATCTCTTCGAAAACGTCGGCTTCGCGCCGATTCCCTGCATGGAAGGCGGCATCGGGAAACCCATCACTCTGACCCATCCGCTGGTCTACATGATCAGCACCCAGAGCGAGCATCCGGATCTGGCGCTGCTCCTCCTCGCCAAGACAACCGTCAAAGAGCTGAACACCCCCTACGCCGTCGAGAGCGGCCACCTGGGAATCCTCAAGTCTCAGGCCGACCACGACGCCTACACCAGCGCCGAGTTCCTGAGCGCCACGCTACCCCTGCTGGATCATACGACCTTCCTGCCTAACAGCCCGTACTGGAGCGCCTGGTCGGAGGCCTACTACCTGGGCATCCAGGCCGTCGAGTCCGGCGATCTCTCACCCTCAGAAGCGATTGAGGTCGTCGTCGAACAGCTCCAGAACGAACTGGGCGACAACGTGATTATTGAGTAGAGTCAGGCCGGAGAACTGCAGAGTGGAGAGTGAGGCATTCCCCCCTCTCTCTCCCTCTTTCCTTCCTTTACAACCGTCCCATGTCGACGAATTCTACAGAATCGGTAACCCAGCCCCCCGGCGCCAGCCGCGGACGCTGGCTGCTTCTGGCTGCCGGTCTGGTTCTCCTGGGCGTCTTCGTTCTGCCTTGGCTGCGCTTCGTCATCATCGCCGATCAGCGCGTTGCCCTCTCGTTGACCGGGCTGCAAGCCACAACGATTGGCGTTGTAGAAACGACCGACGGCGGACTCCTCTATCGTAGCTCGTTTTGGCTCTTCCTGGCGCCCTTGGCCGGCGCTGTCGGGCTGGCGCTGGGTGCGCTCAACCTGTTCCCGGGCCGTTCCGCCCCCTGGCAAGGCCTCCTCGCCCTCCTCGTCAGCGTAGCCTCGGCCGTAGCCGTGTGGGGCGCTTTCGCCGCCTCGCAGGAAGTCGCCCACAAGGAAAAAGTGGCCGTTGAGGCCCAGTGGGGGCTGTCGCTCGCCTTCCTTGCGCTGCTTCTTATCCTCGCCGGCGGCCTCATCCTGCTGCGCGAAGCCAGCGGCCAGAAACCCGCCTTCCGCGCCGCGCTCGACGCGCTCAACTTCATGGCGCCGGGCACCGTGCTCGTCATCGTCTTCTTCTTTTTGCCTGCTATCATCCTCTTCATCCTCAGCCTGACCGATCTCTCCAGCGCCAACTTCAGTGAGCCTTGGACCTATGTCGGCTTCGACAACTACAAGCGCATGTTCAGCGATCGCTTCTTCCCCAAGATCCTGCGCAATACCTTCCAATACGTCGCACTCACCCTTCTCTTTTTCAACGTCGGCCTGGCCCTCCTGCTCGCTCTTCTGACCGCCCATGTCAGCCGCCGCGTCGGCTTTCTCTTCCGCCTCCTCTGGCTGCTGCCCCGCATCACTCCTTCCGTCGTCTACATCGTCATGTGGCAGCGCATCGCACAGCAGCCTCCCTACGGCATCCTCAATCAGTTTCTCGGCTGGCTCGGTGTCGAGAACCAGCCCTACTGGATCCCCGAAGCGCCGTGGGTCTTTGTCGTTCTCGTCAACGGCTTCGTCGGCGCCTCCTTCGGGATGATCATATTCACCTCCGCCATCGAAGCCATCCCCGCCGACCTGATCATCGCCGCCAAAGTGGACGGCGCCGGGGACCTTGCCGTCATCCGCGATATCACCCTGCCTCTGCTGCGCTGGCCCCTGCTCTTCGTCGTCACCTACCAGACGCTCTCGCTGCTCGTCTCATTCGAGTATATCCTCCTGCTCACAAACGGCGGGCCGGGCCTCTTCACCACCGAGGTGTGGGCGCTCACAGCCTACAAGCGCGCTCTCCAGACCTATTTCGGCTCGAACCAGTGGGCTTACGGCGCGGCCTGGGGCTTTGTCCTCGTCCTGATCGGCGCCATCCTGTCTGTTATCTATCTGCGCGTCTTCCGCTTCAACGACCTTGTCCAGGAACCGAAAATCGATGTGTTGTAACTCGTGGAGGGCTTTTGTTTTCGTCTGTAGCAAGAGATCCCTCCGCACGGAACGAATATATGTTGAGATTCGAAGGGCCTGAAAATGCTTAAAGGAGTAGGCCCGGTGAAGGTCGCGGGAACGCTCTTCACCGCCCAGATGACACTGCGCACCAGGCGTTTTTCGCCCGGACAGGCGCTCCCTTACCTGCTGCTCTCGCTGACGATCCTGCCAATCCTGGCCGGCTATGCCTGGGTCCTTGTCGCCACCTTCTCCCAGCGTACCAACGGCCTCCTCCCTCGCGACGCCCAGGGCAATCTCGGCGGCCTCACCCTCGAAAACTGGCAGTTTCTGGCCGAGCCCGATGTCTGGAAGGCCACGCTCAACTCCTTCGGCATCGGCATGAGCATGGTCATCGGCGTCGGCGCCGTCTCCGCCCTCGCCGCTTACGCGCTCTCCCGCATGAACTTCCCCGGCCGCAAGGGCTTCCTCGGCATGACCATGGTCCTGCACG
>JAPPKT010000436.1 GCA_028819675.1 Caldilineaceae bacterium
CCCGCACAAGGGAGGGCCGAATAGGCCCGACCGCCCATAACTGCAGTGGTCAGTGATCAGTAGTCAGTGGTCAGTGAAAGCAGGGATTGATGGGCGACAGGTGTGAAAAGGAGAGAGAAGCCGTCACTCGCAACTTTCAGGGGCGCACACTGACTGAGGCTGAGTCGTTACAAAGACAGTTTAGCAGGAGAAACTGCAGACCAGGAAGCGCTAGTGGTACGGGTCGGCCGCGTCGCGCAGGCCGTCGCCGAGGAAGTTGAGCGCGAGGACGGTGATGATGACGAAGACGCCGGGCAGGAGCAGCCAGGGCGCCAGCGCGACCGAGCGCAGGTTTTGGGATTCCTGGAGGAGGACGCCCCAGCTGATCGTCGGCGGCCGCAGCCCGAGGCCGAGGAAGCTGAGCGAGGTCTCGCTGAGGATCATGGCGGGAACGGCGAGGGTGGCGGAGGCGATGAGGTGGCTGAAGAATGAGGGCACCATGTGGCGCAGGATGATGCGCATTTCGCCGGCGCCGGCGAAGCGGGCGGCGAGGATGAACTCCTCCTCGCGCATGGAGAGAAAGCGTCCGCGCACGGCGCGCGCGAGGAATGTCCAGCCGATCAGCGAAAGGATGATGGTGATGCCGAAATAGACGCGGATGTTGGACCAGTCCTGGGGCAGGGAGGCGCTAAGGGCCATCCAGAGGGGGATGGAGGGGACGGAGCGGATGAACTCGATGATGCGCTGGATCAGGACGTCGATTACGCCGCCGTAGAAGCCGGAGATGCCGCCGAGGACGACACCGAAAACGAAGCTGAGAGCGACGCCGATCAGGCCGATGGAGAGAGAGATGCGGGAGCCGTAGATGATGCGGGTGAACATGTCGCGGCCGAGTTTATCGGCGCCGAGCAGGAATATTGTAGAGAAAGGCGCCTCCGCGCTTTCCCCGGCGGAGGCGTCGTAAATGGGTTCGCCAATGCCGAAGAGGTGGCGGGTGTTGGGAAAGAGACCCCAGAGCTTGTAAGGATCGCCCTCGACCCAGAAGCGGACGGGGTAACGCACGGTTTCGTCGGTCTGGAACTCCATGCGCAGGGTGTCGGGGTTGCGCTCCTGGGTGAGGCCGTAGACGAAGGGTGTGCCCTGGAACTCGCCGTTATGGAAGAAATGGACCCGCTGGGGCGGCGCGTAGGTAAGCGCGACCTCATAGGTTTCAGGGTTATAGGGAGCGAGCACTTCGGCGAAGATAGCGACCAGGTAGAGTAGTACAACCACGATGCCGCCCACAATGGCCATTTTGTGCTTGACAAAACGCCACCACATCATCTGCAACGGCGAAGCGATGTAGATGCGTTCTTCCTCTTCCTCGACAGAGAGATAGGTGCCGGTATCTTCTGATTCAGCGCCGAGAAGATCGCCCGTAGCGGCGGCGGGAGAGGAGTTCGCGGGTGTTGAGGTTTGGTCGGTGAGCGATTGGTCAGCGCTCATACTACCCTCCGATCCGGATGCGAGGATCGAGCATCGCCAGCAGTATATCCGAGATCAGCGTGCCGATAATGGTCAAAGTGCTAAGCATGAGCAGGAAGCTCGAGGCCAGGTACATGTCCTGGGTCAGCAATGCACGCAACAGCAGCGGGCCGGTGGTGGGCAGGCTGAGCACGACGGAAACGATGATTGAGCCGGAGACGAGTTGCGGCAGGGCCCAGCCCATGGTGCTGACGAAGGGGTTGAGGGCCACGCGAGTGGGGTATTTGAACACGAGCCTCATCTCGTTGAGGCCCTTGGCGCGTCCCGTTTCCACGTAGGGCTTACTCAGTTCATCGAGCAGATTGGCGCGCATGGTGCGCACAAGACCGGCGGACCCGGCCGTCCCCACGATGATGGCGGGCGCCCAAAGATGCTTGAGCATATCGCCAAATTTGGCAATGCTCCAGGGCTCATCGACAAACTCCGGTGAGAAGAGGCCTGAAATATTGGTGCCGAAATAGGCAAGAGCGATCCACATCATGATGAGGGCAAGCATGAAGTTGGGCGTACCGAGGCCAATGAAACTGAGGGAAGTGAAGATGTAGTCCCCGAGTGAATACTGGTAGACAGCGGAGAATATACCGATCACCAGGCCGACGATCCACGAGAATATCAACGCGGAGAAGGCGACCACCACCGTCAGGCCGAGCCGTTCCCAGATCAGATCGCTCACAGGCAGCTGCCATTCGAAGGAGAAGCCGAAATTGCCCTGCAAAACGTTGCCCAGCCATTTGGTGTAGCGTACAGGCGCGGGCTGGTCGAGACCGTACTGCTTGACAAGCGCGTCGATTTCATCCTGGCGCACGTCATCACCCATCGCCATACGGTTGGCGATATAGGAGGTCATATAGTCGCCGGGCGGCAGTTCAATGATAACGAAGGAGATCAACGAAATCATGAACAGCGTCGGGACCATCAAGATGAGACGGCGGAAGATGAATGAGGACATAGTTAAAGGCGAGAAGTGAGTGTAGAGGAGAGAGGAGTGAGAAATTCTCACTCCTCTCTCTTAGATGTTCTTTAGCTCTTGAGGTAGTACTGCTCGGGCACGGTGCTGCCGGGCGTCTGCAGATGCCAGGAGGAGACCCCCTCGCGCGGGACGTTGCCCATGTTCTTGCTGACGACGACCGGTGCAGGCAGGCCGACCGCCATGCTGAACGTCCACAGATTCTCCTTGTTGAGATCGAGGATCTGCTGGAAGAGACGCTTATGTTCGTCGACATCCGGCGTGGCCTTGATCGCCTCGTAGAGGTCAATGGTCGTGCGCAGGTCGCCGGTCGGCTCGACACCGTTGACGCCGCCGGAATTGTACCAGAGGGCGTGGCAGGCGGCGTGATGCGAACTGCCCTGCGAGAAGGGCATGAAGTGCCGCGGGTCGATCAGCGGGTTGAATTCGGCCGAGCCGGTCCAGACGGTCATATCATGCTCGGAGGCCTGGACGCGCTGGCTCCAGAGCGGGCGGGCTTCCTCTTTGAGCGTCAGTTGCACGCCGACATCGGCCATATACTTCTGCATCAACTCGCCAATGCTGCGCCAGGAACCAAAGACCGGCGCGTAGTTGAAGATGATGCTGAGCGGCTCGCCGTCCGACTTCAGACGCACACCGTCGTCATTCTTTTCGTCCAGGCCCATCTCGTCGAGCAGAGAATTGGCCAGGTCCGGGTTGTACTCAAGGGCGACCTTGGCCTGGGCCTCATCATACAAGGGGGAGGAGGCGAGCGGCGAAGGCTGCCCCGGTTCGCCCTGGCCGAGGTAGACGGCCTCAATGACCTCATCGCGATTCATCGCGTGCGACATGGCAAAGCGGAAGCGCTTGTCATTGAAGATCTCGTGCATCACCGGGTCCGGATGGCAGAGATTGAAGGAGATGACGGCATCGCTGGTTTCGCCATACTTCCAGAGCAGGATCTCGTAGTTGCCGACCTCCTCATTCTCCTTGAAGAGCGAGAAGTTCTCCATGAGGATATGGCGGTGCTGCATGTCGATATCGCCGGCGACGGCGCGCAGATTCAGAACCTCGGAGTCCTCTACAATGTCGGTCGACACGCGGTCGATATAGGGCAGCTGGTTGCCGGCGGTGTCCACCTTCCAGTAGTAGGGGTTGCGTTCCAGCACGACCGGAACATCGGGCGTAATCTTGGTGAAACGCCAGGCGAAAAGGACCGGCACATCCAGGTTCAGGCGGGGGGTAAGCCGGTTGTTGAAGTACTGATGCCAGAACTCAAACTCGTTTTCCTGCGCCTGCGCGTTCAACTCCTCTTCGTCGGCGTAGTTGCGATGGAACTGGGTCATGTAGTGCTTGGGATACCAGGTCATCGAAGCGCCGTTGGCCCCGGCCATCAGGTTCATGAAGATGCCATGCGCGCCGGGGAAGGTGAAGCGGATGGTGAGATCGTCGGGCGCGTCCATGACGACGGGCTCGCCGCCAACGGTCAGCCAGACGGGGAAGCTGGGGGCGAGGTCTTCATCGCCCAGCACATCCTCATACCAGAACATGAAGTCCTCGGAGGAGTGCGGCGTGCCGTCCGACCATCTGACGCCTTCACGCAGGTGGAAGGTGTAGGTGGTGCCGTCATCGGAGACTTCCCAGGATTCGGCCAGATTGGGGCCCATATCGGAGCCGTCACTGTTGTAGCGCACCAGCTGCGGGTACATGAGGCGGTATCGGAAGATGCCGGCATCGCCGGGGCCGACGCCGATGCGGCGCCAGGTGCCGCCGTACTGACCGACCTCGTTCAGCGGTTCGATCACCATCGGGTTGGGTGGTAGCCTCTCGTCCACGGGGGGAATTTCGCCGTTGGCGACCATCTCGGCCAGCATGGGCGCTTCGTTGTACTGGGATGCGGGCATCGCGTCGCCGCTGTCGGCTGCGGCCGGCTCTTCGGCGGCGGGCGCTTCCGCGGCGGGTGCGTCGCCGGCGCCGCAGGCAGCCAGCACCGCGCCGGCGGTGGCAAAGGCGGATACCTGCAAGAACCTTCGTCGTGAAATGTGCCTTTGGGTCATGGAATCTCCTCCATTAGTTGGTTGTATACCGAAATCTGCTGTTCTTCGAAGTCAGTTCCCGGTTTTTGTCTGCGCCGCTCTCGCACATGGCGAGCACGATAACGAAAAATCCGGAAGCTGAGCGGAAAGACAGAAAACCACAGCCAGCGGCCGGTACCGATCGCCGGCTGCATCGGAGCACAAACTACGCTAAAAACCTACCCTTGGGATCTTGCTTTCACAAACCGGGCAACCACAGAAAACACCGATATTGGGGGAAGGAGTCGGGGCTTTGCGATGACCGGCTTCAGCCAAATTGACCGGTACGCAATTCTATACACAACCCAGGATATAGGCAAATCTGGCGGGGCGTAGCGCGAGCAATGGCAGCGGCCCGCAGGTCACCCGTGGACTGGAGGAGGGCGCCCCCATCTGCGACCGGTCCCGGGACCCCCTCGTTCAGCGCATGAATTCAGCGCAGAACTTCGCGGACCTGGTGCTCGCCGTTGCCGGGTACGTTGTAGGCGAAGGTGTTGGCCCAGCGGGGGTGGGGCGACGTGTTGGGCGCGGAGCCGTGGATGACGAGGGCGGTGAAGAAGATGCCGTCGCCCGGTTCCATCGGGATGGTCACGCCCTCGTCGCGCTTGTAGTAGCGGCCGGGCAGGAACCTGCCGAAGGTCTCCTGGTGCTGCTCATGGTCCTGCAAGCCCCAGCGGTGGCTGCCGGGGATGAACTCCAGGCAGCCGTTTTCGAGGGTCATCGGATCGATGGCGAGCTGACAGTTGATCATCATCGGCTGGTTTTCGTCGGTCTTCCAGTAGGCGTAGTCCTGGTGCCAGGGCGTCGCCGCGCCGATACCGGCCTCCTTGGGCAGGAGTTTGCTGTGGTAGAGGGCGACCTGCGGGTGCATCAGCTCGGCGACGATATCGACGAGCGTGTCGCTGCGCAGGATGCTGTTGAGAGTGGGGCTGACCAGCTCGCTGTGCATCAGCTGGCGGATGATCTTGCTCTCGTCGGGCGCGTCCTCGTCCTCCCAGGCGACGTGGACTTCGGGCGGCGGGTCGGCCAGCATGCGCCGGTGAATGTCTGGCATTTCCTGGCGGATCTGCTTGATCTCCTGCGGGGAGACGAGACCTTTCTTGAGCAGATAGCCGTTGGCTTCAAAGGACTCTTTTTCCTGGGTTGTAAGGCTCATGGGACTCCTCGATCTGGTAGTTTACGGCCGGTTGTCGATAGTCAGTTGTCAGTGAGCTCGAAATGTGAAGCTGTACAGCTTGCTGCGGTCCAGTAAGAAGCGGATTTGGACCGCCCCCTCAATCGCTGGCTGTTCGTTCTTCCACCGGACCTGCCAGTGCAGGTCGTCGGTCTGCAGAGGAAGGCAGTCGGTGCGCGAGAAT
>JAPPKT010000226.1 GCA_028819675.1 Caldilineaceae bacterium
CATCCAAGAGCAATCACACATTAGCTCTTTCTCGTTACATAGGCTTAGTAGTTACCAAGGAACGTTAAACGAGACTAAACGTGGAGTGTCGGGCAAGATGCAGGAATTGACGCAAGGCATCGCCAAATGGGTGGGCTGGCGAAGAGCATGGTCAACAGTAAGAGGTTTCTACGACCGACTGGGCGCAGAGAGAGGGTGGGTGTGGTTCGCGTCTCAGACTGAATTCGTCAAGGGCTACACGACAGAGTTGGTTGCGCCAATCGGGGCGTGGGGCAAAACAACCAGCTCTAAAATCAGTCTTCCTAAAATTGACCTGCCCGACGTTGACCTGCCCGAAATCAGCATTGACACAAAAGAAATGAAAGAAACCATTGCCAATGTGATCAATGTCGAGTTTGACAGTGCCCTCAAGACATCCAGACAACTGAGAGGGCAGTTGGAAGAGTACATGGCAGAGGTCACAACGGGCTAAAAACCTGTGCGGGTGTGCGCGTCACAACCTTCTACTGACTCATTTCTTAGAATTGATGGGCGCACGAGGTTTTAGCGGACGCCCGCACACAGTCCGCCAGACGTTCCCGCGTCACAACCTTCTACTGACTCATTTCTTAGAATTGATGGGCGCGTCGGACTACACGCTCATACGTGTCGTCTGATAGGTCACACGCGTCAAAATTCATTAGAACATCAAGTCAAAGAAAAGATGGGTGCGCAAAGACTTAACGCGCTTAAATGATTGACGCGGGAATGACATTGTGCTAAATTGACGCTTGCCACAGCAGAAATCGCCTCCAGGCGACAACACGAGTTGCTGCAAATGCAAGATCGGGACTTCAAGTCCCCTTGTTGGTTTGCAGAATCTTGTGTCTGCTGTGGCAAGCGTCCTTGATCTATAGCCCAGCAAGGGGGCACCATCAGAGACGAACACGCTTAGATTCAGATTGATAAACACAAAGAGGAGGAGAGGGAAGGGGAACCAGAGTGAAGTATGAATATAGATATGTGGAAAACGAAAAATTACATGACTGGGTAACGCAACACGCAGACTACAGTGTGCCCTATAAAATCTATAAATGTTTGGAATGCGCAAAGTGCAAGGCAGCAATGGTCTGCGAGGTGCGGGAAAAAGAAATCATAGGTATCGAACCCGAAGGCACCGACCCTATCGAATGTAGCATCGTTGGTTTTGCATAAAGACTCGTAGCCCACCCTATACCCAACTACTCCCTTATGCAGAAACTGAAACGACCTAGAGGCTACACCCAACGCCTGCGAAGAACCGCGTACATACTACTGGCTATGTCGATAGCCTACGCTATTGCACGCGCTTGTCTTTAACGACCGGCCAGCCTGCTGTGCGCGTAAGCGTCAACTCGGGTCAAGCAACCTCTTATGAGGCCAGCATCCCCGTGGAACGGCAGGCGGCTGGACTATAGCAGCATTTCATTACAAATTGAGAGGCACTCAATGAGTACGCAGAGTCGATTCAACCGGGTAGGCAAACTCCACATGCAACTTTCAGAATTGGAGTCGAAGCTGGAGAGGGCCAGGAAAGAAGGTTATGTGATGGCAGAACACCTTCAAGCGATTGCTAAGGCACTGGCACCGGAAGAAGGCCACATTGCTGACCCGGTTATATATGCAAATGATGAAGTCTTTGCAGTAGTGGGGCATGTAGGAGAAATGCTTCAGACTGTTGGCTCGAAAGAATTCCCTGTTTCTGAATTCCCAAACGTTAAAGGTCTCGTGAATCGAATATATGCTCTGACCACTGAAATAGAAAGGGTGAGGCAAAGCCTAGAGGATGCAGAGCAAGAGGCTAAGAGGGCCATGCCTTGGGAGTAGCTGGGAGACCACCATGAGACGAAATGGAATCGCCACTGTCTTTCTGCTTGTCGTTCTTGCCTTGGCCTCTTGCCACAACATTACGATCAGCGACCTCTGGACTGTGAGATGTTCGGAATTGCAGTCACAGGAGGAGGTTCAAGAAATTATGGATGAGTATGACGATCTCTTTGAAGAGATGCAGGAAGAAGGATTGATATGGGATGCAAACATGGTTAGGCGTGGTGATTGTCAAGATCGAGCCTTCATCATCATTTATCACGACGGTGAATGGCAGAAGCCTCTGGTTCTTGAGATGATGGACGAGTTAGGAGCCAGATCGGAAGGCGACAAATATTTCTTTGGCGTGACATTCAGATTCAAAAGCGTGAAGGAAGAGGTTTTCTACTCAAAGCAGTGACCCCGCCCTGCCTGCATTGGTGGTCCATATTGTACACCTACACAGACAGAAAAAACGCCAGAGCAAGAACGAGGATACCAATGACCAAGCATGAGCGTATGATCAAGGCTCGTCAAGCGTTGATGGAGATGGAAGAGGCGTTAATTGATCTGCTGACAGAGCATGAGGCAAAGGGCGAAAAAGGAATGCACCCAAGCAAGATAGCCCAAGAACTAGACCTGCTTCTCCCCGAAAAAGGAGAAACTTATGGATCAGCAAGATACCGTTACAACCTGATTTGGGGACTTCTCGACCACCTAAGCACGAAGGGCATCATTTGCCATAGCGACAGTGGGGCGCAACTTGCGGATGATTATTGGGCCATACCGCTATAACCAAATCGACGAAACATCAAGGAGACAAGAATGGGATTCAGCGAAGACGTAGCATTGAATCTGCTTAAACAAATTGCAGAAGACTTCAACGGCAAACAGTTCCGCATTCAAATCCAAAAAGACGACGGCACCGTAGACCGCACCACCCCCTATCACTTAGATCACTTGCGAGACGAAGGATATGTAAAAGGCACGATAGCAGCCGACTACACAGTAATTGTGTTGACAGTGACTCCGAAAGGCTGGAAGTATTTGAGACAAAACGAATAAACAGTGGTCACCACTGGCCGCGCCAACGCACCTGTGCTACACTACGCCTCTAGCTTATACCCGCCACAAGGGAGCTACAAAATGAAGAACCTAGCCATAGACGTTGCGGCACAAGTAACCACTCCAATCCTTATAGGCTTATTCATCGGTCACCACATTGCAACCGCATCCCTCATTGACGCCTTGCAAGAAGGGGGTGGCGTTTCAAATGCTCAAAAAAACCTCGCAGAAAATATCCGCGACATAGACACCTTGATTAACATGTACCGCAATGAAGGCCCCGACCTAGAAGAATTCTTCAATCATAACCCACATCAAGTCAGAGAAGCATGTCTGTCCATGCTTACCGATCTTCAGTCTGAACTGGGAGAGGTCTGACCTCGCCCCTTATATGCTGAATAATCTTCCGCCTAAACTCCCTCTGACGCTCAAAATCTGCAAAAAATGCGACCAATGCCTCCAGAGCCTTAACTGCATCACATTCAGAGACGAATCCACCCCCTGCCCCCATTTCTTCAACTCGATCTTCAACCATACATTCACCTCATTATATATCTCCTCCACCAGTATATTATACTACACTAAAAAGAAATGCACATAACCGGAAATAGAGTATCTCCCGACCAACGCAAACCGCAATTGAGATGATGAAACTTTGGAATTCTTAACAAACTCCTGGAAAGTGATCGCGCTAATAAGTTTACTAGCCTTCGCGAAGAACGTTACAGATCAACAATTCACGTTCATCCTAGTAGCTATACTCGCCTATCACTTCTTCTTCTCCGCAACCAAAGAAGAAAGTAACTAGCCAACACTACAGCCCAAACGTTAGCGTTTCGTTAGCGTTGCCAAAATTTTGTGCAGTTAAGCGTATAAGCCCCCGATTTTGTGTGATCGCTGCACGCGCGTGTCCGCCGATGATGACGCTGTCCGCGCTGCATGCAGTCATACCGCTCTGGCCACCTTTCTGGGTTGTCGAACCGATAAAAATAACAAGAACAGTTCCCTGCGACGCGAGGGGCGCGAAGGGATCCTGATCGTAGAATGGTGTACCGTCGGTGTCAAGCCTTAGGGACCGATTTCGGTTACTAAAATGCTGCGGGGCCGGGGCGGGAACAGAGGGCGGATTCGCGTGCGCAGAGGCCGGTTTTCCAGTGTAATGGAAAGGCGGCGCGTTGGAATTGCGTAGGCAAGGGGCATGGAAGCCGGCGCCCTGCCGTCCGCGTAAGGGGGTCAGTCCGTCTATTTCGTAGGCAGATCGTATGCAGATCGTGGATCACTTTTTGCCAGCGAATGCAGGGGAGACAGAAGCCGGGCGGACATGCGGAGGAACAGGCGCGACATGAGGGGGCATCTGCACTGAACCGGCGAGCTCGGAAGGGCTGATGGGGGGTTGTCGCGGCGGCGCTCCTCCTGCGAGGAATTGAACGGTGGAACGAGATCGTTTATCATCCTCGCAGCCGCGGCCTGAACAGTGGGAGAGGCCGCTGTGGGAAGGGCCTATGGCTCGGTGGCTGAGCGCGGCGCGGTATAGCGAGGAGGGAGATGATGGGGGATTGCAGGTACTGCGGAAAGTCTGCCGGCTTCCTGCGCAAGGAACATAAGGCGTGCGCGGAGGCGCACGAAGAGGGGCTGGAGAGTATTCGCAAGATGTGTGTGGATGCCGCGCTGTTCGGGGTTGACGTCAATGGGCTGCCTGACAGGGTGCGCGCAATCGGCGCGGCGGCCTATATCGACACATCAGGGGCGGCGATGACGGCGACCCTGGCGCATGGCTGGGGGCAGGCCGTCAAGGCGGCGATGGATGATCACTTCCTTTCCAACGAGGAAAAGAGGGCTCTAAACCGCTACCGCTCGCAGCACAATCTCGGCGCTCACCATCTCGACGGTAGCGGGCAATTCACGCTGTTCAGGATGATGAACCTGCTGAACGCGCTGAGCGAGCACGGGGTGGTACCGCGATTTGACCGGCGGCAGGTGCGGCCGCCTTTCAACCTGATGAAGAGTGAGGAGTTGCTGTGGCTGTTCGGCGGCGTAGATTACCTGGAGCAGGTGACGCAGCGGGAGTTTCGAGGCGGATCATTGGGCGTGAGTTTTCGCGTGGCAAAGGGCGTTTACATCCGGCCGGGCGCGTTTCGCGGCCGCTCGGTGGCGACCAGCTCGATGCAGCATACGGACTCGGGCGTGCTGGGGATCACAACCAAGCATATCTATTTCAAGGGGAACAGTAAAAGCTTCCGAGTGAGGCTGGAGAAGATCGTATCATTCGATCCGTACCGGGACGGGCTGGGCATCATGCGCGACACGGCGCGGGCGAAGCCGGAGGTATTCAGGATGGGCGAGACCGATGCCTGGTTTTTGGTCAACATCATCGACGCGGTGATGAGTCTGGACCGGGTCAAGCTGCCCAAGGCGGGTGATCCGACGCTGGATGATATTGTTGACAGGGCTCTGGTTTGAGGGACGAGAGGGGAGGGCGTACAGACAAGAAGATTTCATCTCACTTTCGAATTTCAGCTTTCTCGTGCTAAATTGGTGCCAGAGTAGGTAAGTAGATGTTACAGAGACCCTTTTGCAGGTGGGGTCGCCCTGTAACAGGAGGTCGACATTCATGACTACGTCCGATGGAAACGATCATTTGGGGGAACCAGAGTCCGCCCTGATACGCGGCTGGCTTGAAAACGTTGATCCGAAAAACGGGACTGCCAGACTCAATACTCTAATGGATCATTCAGTCCCTTTGCGGTTCGACGCCGCCTTGCGGAAAGACATGCTCAGGCTGGAAACCAAACACGTCAGGGTGGATGGCCGGGGTTGGATCAGCGACGAGGACAAATGGGTCGTCATCGACATAGATAAGATAGTCCCAACTTCGTTCGAGGTACGGACAGTCGAGGAGATTCTTAACGATCCCAACCCGAAGCTCTTCGACCCCGATACAGTCGTCACGGCCAGTGAGCCTTTCGACGTGGATG
>JAPPKT010000572.1 GCA_028819675.1 Caldilineaceae bacterium
TATTGGTGACAGGTGCCTAATCGAAGGTGTCTGGCCAGACCACGTCCCGCCAGTCCCAGCAAATTCCCGTCGGTGCCGGCCTTTTGCCTGCCCTCGCACGCCCAACTGACGGACTCCACCGGAAGGCCAGGCCTGGCGCCTGCACTGCGTCTCGCCAAAAGACGCTAATCAACTTCAGCCACCGCAGCCATGGATTCCCCGCCAGACTATCCCCACCCCAAATCTGGGATGCACCCTCCGGGAATCTGGTAATTCGGGATTGGGGTATCGTCAAACTGTGAGTAGAGGCGCCTCCGCGTAGGTCGTGTTCCGCGGTAACCACCGGGCTCTAGCGTTCGAAAACCACCTCGTCCTCTTCCAATCCGGCCAGCACCTCGGTCCGCTCACCATCGGTCACGCCCAGCGTAATGTCGACTTCGATCGTACTCTCCCCCTCCTTGACCAGCGCGTAGCGCCGGTTGAAATAGCTGTGAATCGCCACATTCGGTATCGTCAGAATGTCCTCTTTTCGCTCCACAACAATTAGCAGGTCTGCAAGGGACCCGATCTCCAAATCCAATTCGGGCGCAACGAACTCAACTCGAATCGGCAGACCTTCAACGGCGCCGCCTGGCGTTGAGACCTGAATGAGCTGGCCCGTAACCTCGCTCTGAGGATAGTCGCGAAAGCGGATCGTGACGGCCTGGCCAATCCGCAACTTGGGTAAAGCCTCCTCGCTCGGGCCCGAGCTCCTGATCTCAAGAGCGTCTGGTGCCGCCAGCCCCATCACCGGCGCGTATTCCGCCACCAGTTGCCCGGCCTCCCCGTCCGTGTAGCGCACCACCCCGTCGAACGGTGCCAGCAACTTCGCCTGCCCTATGCGGTCCCGCAGCATCTCAACGTCGATCCCCTTGAGTTCTGCCTCTGCCTGGTAGAGCGCAATCTCTCGGTCATGCTGGTCCCCTAGCAGTGCCAGTTTCGTCTTCGCCGCCGCCACCGCCAGTTCCATGCGCGCAACATCGGTTTCGCCCGCACCGTTACGCCCCTGCTCTAGCCTAAGCCTCTCCATCTCCAGGTTTCCCTGCGCCTCCGCCAGTGCCAGCTCCTTGGCTCCCTGCGCCGCTTCCACTCGCAGCCGGGCGATCTCCAACTGCTTTGCCGCTTTGGCAAGCTCGTGCGGCAGGAATCCCACATCCAGTTCGGCCAATACCTGCCCCGCCTCTACCACATCACCCGGTTCAACATGAAATCCATTCAATCGACCGCCGATGCGAAAGGAAAGGTTTACCCGCTGCAGCGAATCCACCATGCCCAGCAGCGTCACGCTGTCCACAATATCCCCGCGCTCGATTCGATGCACCGCTTTGGGAACTGGCACAGGCGTTGGAATCGGAGTAGGCGTCACCAACACATCACCCGGCAGCTGTTCACAGCCGGCGACCAGCGCGGCCACCAGCAAACCAACAGCCAACCTTACCCCGCTTCGCTTCGCATAGCCAAGAATTACTGACATAATCCCAGGGTCTTGCTCATCCCCCAATGTCCACTAATCTACTAACGGACCACTGACCACTGCAGTTACTCCGTTTCCTCCGGCCTGACCTCGCGCCCCTCTTTCGCCGACAGTTGCGCCGCACGACAAAACCGCAGCACCGCCTTCCCTTCCTCGCCGCTCAGCTCTGACTGCCGCCCTTCCGCAATCGCGTCAACGAAATCATGCACACCGGCAACGAAACTGGCTCCCCAGTCCGAATCGACCTCAGGAAACGCCGTGGTCTCACCGTCCCGGTACATCTCCACCGCCGGTCTGTCCAGCAGCATTGACGTGCAGCGGTTCACCCAGATGAAACCGCGCGAGCCGGTCAACTCGATCCACTCATCCTCCGGCCGCCCGTACTTGGTCGGCACCAGCATGTCGTCTGAGGTTACCGCTTCGTAGGAGCCGTACTTCTCGGCCTCCTTGTACTTCCAGATGACGACGGCCGGGCTGTCAAGCACCCAGCCATGTTGGATGGGGCGGTGCGTGATCCAGGCGAACACCTTTTCCGGCGCCCCCATGAACCACTGCGCTATCGAAAAAAGATGGTATCCATAGTCGAGTATCACCCGGCCTCCCCCGCCCCTGGCAGGGTCGAAGCGCCATTCCCAGCGCCTGTACGGTATCTCCCAGTCCTCCCCCGAGACACCTTGTACGCACTTGATGCGTATCGAGAGCGGCTCGCCAACTGCGCCGTCGTCGAGCAGCCGTTTGGCCTTGACCAGGGGTGGGTAGAAGCGAAAGTTCTCAAAAACGCGCATCAGCTTGCCCGCACGTCCTGCCGCCTCGATCAATGCGTCGCACTCGGCCACAGTAATCGCCATCGGCTTCTGAATCGAAACGTGCTTGCCCGCCTCCAGCGCCGCAATGCCCATCTCCGCATGCAGATGGTGGGGCGTAATCACCTCCACCGCGTCCACCTTGGGGTCGGCGAGCAGCTGCCGGTAGTCGGTGTACGTCTTCCCTATCTGCCACTCTGACGCGCGCCGCTGCAGCAACGTCTCGTCGACGTCACAAATCGCGTGAATTTCCGCTTTGGGGTAGTCCTGGTATCCGAGGTAGTGCAGGTCGGTGATCGCACCGGCCCCGATAAAGCCGACGCGCAGCTTTTCCCCGCCGCCGCTCACTGCCCCGCCTCGAACATGCGCGCCGACGGCTCCATGATCGGCCACGGCAGCGTTCCCGGCAACTCGATCAGAGCACTCCGATCCGCTTCGATTGCTTTCGCCACCGCAGGGCCAAGCTGCTCGATCGAATCGACTCGGCAGCCGTCCACACCGAACGCCCCCGCCAGCCCCATGAAGTCCGGGTTCACCAAATCCACCTCGTGCGCAGCACCGTAACGGACCTCCTGCTGCGGCCGCAGGACCCCGTAAGCCGAGTCATTGAAGACAATAGTGACAATCGGCAAGCCAAGCTGCACCGCCGCCGCCAGCTCCTGGCAGTTAAAGAGGAAGCCGCCGTCGCCGCAAAGCACGACCACCGGCCGCTTCGGCTTGGCTACCTTCGCCCCGATTGCGGCCGGCAGCCCAAAGCCCAGCGTACAGAACCCCCACGGGTAGATGTTCGTCCGCGGTTCATAAATGTCCAGCAAGCGACGGCACCAGTACGCGGCCACCGTCAAATCGCTAACTATGATCGTCTCACGCGGCAGCGCCTTCCGCAGCGTCTGCACAAGTTCCACACCTTCAGGCGCCCGTTCCTGGCAGTAACCCCATACCTTTTGCCGCATCTCCGCGATTCCCGCTGTAATGCCATTCTCCTGCCCGCGCATATCCCGAATCTGCTCGTTGATGAGCTGCAAAGCGGAACGCGCATCCCCCAAAACGCCGATCGTGGCAGGGTAGTTGCGGTCGATCTCCTCCGGATCGATTTCGATATGGATAAGCGACTCCGGCAGGCGCAACCCCCAGCGATCACTCTCTTCCTCAGTAAAGCGCGTGCCCACCGCCAGCATCACATCACATTCAGCCAGAAACGCCCGCGCGTATGGATGCAAAATGGTCGCGCCCGCAGCAAGCGGATGGTCGTCCCGCACCGCGCCTTTGCCCAGCACCGTCGTAAAGATCGGCGCCTGCAACCGCTCGGCCAGAGCCTGCAGCTCTGCGCCCGCCCCACTCCCGATCACACCCCCGCCCGCCCAGATCACCGGACGCCGCGCCGCCCGCAACAGCCGGGCTGCCCTCTCCACCTGCTCCGGGTCCGGCACCGCCCGCTCAACCGCAGCCGGCGCCGGGATCGTCACGACGTCGCTCTCGTCCAGCGTATCGCACGGAATCTCCACCGCCACCGGTCGCGGCCGCCCACTCTGCATCTGCGCAAACGCCTCCCGCATCACCCCGGGAATCTCCGCCACCGTGTCCGCCCGCGCTCGCCACTTTGTTACCGGCGCGAAACTCCCCAACTGGTCCTCGCACTCATGAAGATAGCCCTTACCGAGCCCGATTCCTTCAGCCGGAATCTGGCTGGCAATGCACAGAACCGGCGAAGAGTCGCTGTAGGCCGTTCCCAGCGAGGCCAGCGTATTGAGAGCAGCCGGCCCCGTTGTACTCAGGCAGACCCCAACCTCGCCGCTGGCCCGCGCGTAGCCGTCGGCCATAAACGCCGCCCCCTGTTCATGGCGGGCAAGAATGTGCCGGATGCCGCCCATCTCCCGCAGCGCGTCGTATATGCCCAGATTATGCGTCCCCGGAATGCCGAATACAGTGTCGACACCGTGCGCCTCCAGAGACCGGACGACGGCTTCACCACCGGTCATGCGCATCGATCAGTAACTCCCTTGAATTGTAGACAGAGGATTGTACACCCAAGCGTGTGATGTTAGTCGGACGGCGTCGCGACAAACAGTCGTCCATTGCAGTCACTGACCACTGATCACTACCCACTGACCACTGCTGTTACGCTTTCAGGCCCGTCATCGCAATGCCGCGGATGAAGTAACGCGAGGCAAAGCTGTAAATCACCATGACCGGAACAACCGTCAGCATGGAACCGGCCGCCCACATCTCGTAACGCGTCCACCACAAATTGCGTAAGCCGGCCAGCACCAGCGGGAGCGTCTGGTTATCCTGGCTGTTCAGGACGATGAGCGGCCACAGAAAACTGTCCCAGTTGAAGAGGTATACAAAGACGGCCAGCGCCGACATCGGTGACAACGACATCGGCAGCACTAGAGTGAAAAAGATACGCCATTCGGACGCGCCGTCAATGCGGGCCGCATCGATCAGTTCGAACGGAATGCTTTCCATGAACTGGCGCATCAGGAAGATACCGAATGCCGTATAAAAGCCGGTTATGATGATGCCGCCCAAATGGTCGGCCAGGCCGAAACTGTTCGCAATCGTGATATACAGCGGAACCATGATCACCGCAAAGGGCACCATCATAGTCGACAAGATGATGGTGAAAAGTACCTCCTTGCCCACAAAACGATACTTGGAAAAGATGTACCCCATCACCGACGACGTAAAAACGGAAACGACCGTCACCGACACCGCCGATACGATGCTGTTGCGGAAAGCGGCTACAAAATTCACCCTGCCTAAAATCTCTTCATAGTTGCGCAATGTCCACGTCTCTGGCAGCAGCGCCCTTGATTCCACAAGCTCCTTAAACGGCTTGAGCGAAGCAAAAATCATCCAGATAAAAGGGAAGATGGCTACCACGACCATCCCAAGCAGGAAAATCTGTATGAGACTCTGTGATATCAGAATGCGCCTGGGCAGACGGCGCCGCGCAGCCCTTGTCCCACCTATGACTGCCATAAACGTCTCTCCTTCAATGCTGGGTAGCCGATTTCCAACCCCAGTGTTCTCTCATGACGCATGTCACGAGCCCTGGACTTCTGACGCAAAACCCGTCTGAAACCAAGACTATCCGCGCGGATCCCGCAATCGTATCGTGCCCGTCATGTCTGCCTTTACGCAATACGGAACACGCAAAAAATGTCCTCAAATTGAACGCACATCAGTACGACCACGTCGGACGGATCAACTTTATCTGCAAAATGCTTATGGCCAGGATGAATGCGAACTGCAGCAGAGACGCGGCCGTTGCCGTACCGAAGCGGATGTCCAGGAAAGCTTCCTGGTAGATCAACATATTATACAGGTAAGTAGAGTTGCCCGGCCCCCCCTCCGAGCCAAACAAGACGGTGGGAAGCGTGAACTCCTGCAAAGAGCCGATCGCCAGTAGTACGGTGATCAGCAAAATCGTATGGCCCATCAGGGGCATGGTAATGCGCCAGAACTGCTGCCACGGATTGGTCCCGTCAACCAGAGCAGCGTCGTACAGTTCCGACGGAATGTTCATCATGCCCGCCGTGAGAATGACAA
>JAPPKT010000177.1 GCA_028819675.1 Caldilineaceae bacterium
GCAAACGCCCCGACCTCTTCTCACTCAAGTACGCAGTGCCCTCCACAGTCTCCGCATGGCTGCACAATGGAGAAGTCGACCTCGCGCTCGTCTCATCTATCGAGTACGTGCCCGCGTACCGTGTCGTGCCCGGAGCCGCCGTCACCTCGATCGGACCGGTCGCCTCGGTCGCCGCCTTCTCCCGCAAGCCGCTGACCAGAGCCAGGTCCGTCGCCCTCGACTCCAGCTCCAGGACCTCCGCCGCCCTCATGCGCATCCTCTGCGCCGAATGGTTCGACATCGAGCCCGAATTCGTCACCATGGACCCCGACTTGCCCGCCATGCTCCAACGTTGCGACGCCGCCCTACTCATCGGCGACCGCGCCCTCTTTGTCGACCACGTCGGCATGGGCCTGCGCAAACATGACCTCTGCGAGGAATGGCGAGGCATGACCCGCCTTCCCTTCGTTTTCGCCTTCTGGACCGGCCGGCCCGACGCCCTGACCCCTGCCCACTTGCAGGCCGTGCGAGACTCTCGCCGCGCCGGCGTCACCGCACTCGACGACATCGCCTGCGCCCACTATCCCCACAACGAGTCCCTCGCCGCCACCGGCCGCGCCTATCTGCACAAAAACATCCAATACCGCTTCGACGTCGACTGTTTCGCCAGCCTCCAGAGGTTCTACACCTCCGCCTCCAAACTCGGCATCATCCAACAGGCCCAGCCCGTCCTTTTCTACGACTCATGACCGCGGGCAAAGTACCATGACAGTCCTTCTGCACTGTCCGAATGGCATCCGGAGCATCGAATCCCGCCATTTGGGCAGGTGCACAAGGTGTTCCCGGAAGACTTCCGATCTTCGGACCTTCTCGGCAGTCTTGAAGATCCCATAGTCCTGATAGTCCCCGCTCGCTGCGCGACCCCCCTGCCGCCCCATCGAAACTCGCGTCACAGGGACTCAGACCCGTCCCTGTAACTGCGCGTCCACCCGCGCCGCAGGCTTCCTTCTCGATGGCGAACAGCGGCATCCTCTTCTGCTTCGACCACGAGCTCCTATCTCCTTACGCGGCAATCGTTGGCTCGCCCACTGAAGCACGCCAACGCGAAAGTACCTGTCGCAAAGCCGGATTTTTTTCACCATTTTGACATCCTCCTGTCCCAGCATATACTGTTTTCATTCTTATCTTGGTCACCCATCTATAGGGTGGACGATGGCAACCACACTCGGCACCCCGCATTCACATGGTTCAGACGCACGTCGCCTTCGGAGGCGGGCGCAGTTCATTCGCTCCATGGAACGCTCGGTCATCCATCTTGTCCTCTTGATCGGCACCGTCACGATGTTGGTGCCCCTCTTCTGGATGATATCGACCTCGCTCAAGCCGGAGTGGGAGGTCTTCCTGATCCCGCCCAAGTGGATCCCCAGCGAGTTTCAATGGGTCCATTACCGCCAGGCCTTCTTCGACTACTTCAGCTTCCCTCGCTACGGCGCAAACACGATGATCATCACCTTGGGCGTCCTGTTCGGCCGGCTCTTGAGCGCTTCGTTGGTTGCCTTCGGGTTCGCTCGCATACGCTTCTTTGGCCGCGATGCCATCTTCATTCTCGTCCTCAGCACGATGATGGTGCCCGGCCAGGTGACCATCATCCCCCTCTACATCCTCTTCCGCGACCTTGACTGGCTGAACACGTACCTGCCCCTGATTGTGCCCGCCTGGTTCGGCGGCGGCGCATTTTTTATCTTCCTGCTGCGCCAGTTTATCTTGACCATCAACCCGGAACTCGACGATGCCGCCCGCATTGACGGCTGCGGTTGGCTCGGAATCTATCTGCGTATCGCTCTGCCCCTGATCAAACCGGCTCTGGCCGCGGTCGCAATCTTCTCTTTCCTTGGAACCTGGAACGACTTCTTCGGTCCCCTCATCTTCCTGCGCAGCCGCGACATGCTGACGCTGGCTGTGGGCCTTCACTTCATGGCCACCGCGGCCTCTTCCTCGGTCCGGCCAAACATGCCCCACCTGATGGCCGGCTCCACGATGTTACTGCTTCCTCCGCTGCTGGTATTCTTCTTCGCCCAACGTTACTTTATCCAGGGGGTCACCTTTTCTGGTATCAAAGGCTAAAGTCAGTCTCTTCTGGCACCTATTTCCACCGGCAAGAGTTCGCAGCAAGAAGAGCATTCGCGATTCATTCTCAAGAAGAAGGAGAAAGTCATGTCGAACCAGAGATTTAGCCGTAGACAGTTCTTGCGCGGTGCCGCCGTCGTCGGAGCCGCTGTCCCTTTCCTGCAAGCATGTGGAGGACCCTCGCCAGATTCGGGAAGCGCTGACGCCGGCGCGGATGATGCCGCCCCCAGCATGGAAAAGACCTCCGTCCGCTATGCACAGGTGATCGGTCCGCTCGACAAACAGGTCGATATGTTCAACGAGCAGAGCGACACCGTTCATGTAGAATTTGAACTCGTCCCCTGGGGCGAACACGCCGATAAACTGCTGATCGATGTCGCCGCCGGCACCGCCCCCGACCTCTGGTTCATCGGCGGCCCCTGGTGGATTCAGATCAAACGCAAAGAAGTCGCCCTCCCTATCACCGAATTCCTCGCTAACGATCCCGATGTGGTGATGGACGACTTTGAATTTCCCGCAGACAGCGACTGGGGCACAGTCGACGGCGAAATATATGGACTCCCTACAAACTCCGTTATCCTGCGCGGGCTTGCCTACAGCGAGGATCGCTTCGAAGAGGCCGGCCTCGACCTGCCCAACGAAGATTGGACTCTGGCCGACGTGGCCGAGGTGGGGCCGAAACTGAACCGCGGCGACGAGTCCTTCGCAATCACCTCGCCTCTCCTGGCCGCTGACCTCTATCTCACCACTATCTGGCAAAACGGCGGCCAGGTCATCAACGAAGACGAATCCAAGTGCCTGCTCGACCAGCCGGAAGCCGTCGAAGCCATAGACCAGCTCGTCGCCTGGAGAGAGTTCAGTATGAAGCCTGGCGCAGATCAGGCCTTGGGAGAATTTCCCACCGCCGGCGGCAAGATCGCAATGTGGCCGATGGTCCTTGCCGACTGGGACACGTGGCTCAAACGTACCGCCAACGACACCACCAACCAGTGGATGACCTTTTGGCCGTCAACCTCCAATCCGCCCGCTGTCGATATCTATGCCGGCAGCGTACACATGGAAGCGATCTGGTCTAAATCCGAAAAGATCGACGCCGCATGGGAGTTCTTTATCTGGCGCGCGATCAACCAGGATTCACTCGACTACCAGATTACCCTCTTCCCCATCAACTATCGCATGGAGGCGACCGTCAAGAGCGCCATCACCAACGAACGTCAGGCGGACTTCCTCACGCTTCACCTGCCCATTACCGGGCTCTCCACCGGCGAATACTGGGGCCCCAGCACGACCGAGATCTTGAACGCTTTCCGCTCCGAATACGAACTCGCTATCCTGGGCGAGAAGACCACCCAGGAAGCAATGGACGCAGCCACTAAGGCGATTGACGTGATTCTGGAAGACGTCTGATAATCTGACGAGTATGATCCGGGCGATTGGTGTCCGCGTTATGTGGTCACCGATCCCCGGCAACACACCATCGCACTACCTTCTGAGACTTCGCAATGGCAACAGCGGTCAGCCAGGCTTCCTCCCCATTTCGCAGAACGCGCCTGTCGCGAACAGCGCTCTTTGAGAATATAGCCGGCTATCTCTTCATCAGTCCCTGGATTGTCGGGTTCCTGGCCTTCGAATTCGGCCCGCTGATCGCGGCGGGCTACCTGGGCCTGACCAGGTACGACATCCTCACACCACCAAACTTTGTCGGCCTTGCAAACTACGACAAAATGTTCACCCGCGACCCCCTGTTCTGGAAAAGCCTGTGGGTCACCGCTGTCTATTCGCTCAGCACCGTCTTCCTCGGCGTGATCCTTGGCGTCGCCCTGGCCGTTCTGTTGAACCAAAAAGTGCGCGGCATGTCACTCTATCGCACCATCTACTACCTCCCTGCGGTGGTATCCGGTGTCGCCGTTGCCTACATGTGGATATGGGTTTTTACGCCTGAAGCCGGAATCGTCAACTACGCTCTGAGCCTCATCGGCATTACCGGGCCCAACTGGCTGTTCAGCACCACCTGGACTCTGCCCGCCTTTGTCGCCATGAGCCTGTGGGCCGTCGGCGGCGGTATGGTCCTTTACTTGGCAGGCCTGCAAGGCGTCCCGACACAGCTCTACGAAGCCGCCTCGCTGGACGGCGCTGGCCGCTGGGCCTCCTTCTGGAACGTCACCCTTCCCATGATCTCCCCCGTCATCTTCTTCAACTTCATCATCGGTATCATCGGCTCGTTCCAGGTCTTTACCAACAGCTTCGTGATCACAAATGGAGGACCCGCAAACTCAACCCTCTTCTTTGTGCTCTACCTCTACCGTCACGCCTTCGAAAACTTCAGAATGGGATACGCCGCCGCCCTGGGCATGATCCTGTTCATTGTAATCATGACCCTCACCGTCATCTCGTTCCGCCTATCGAACCGTCTCGTTTACTATGAGGGACGGATTACATAATCAACATGAATCTGCACAGTACTGGGCACCTCGCCGTGAGTACCGGCGGCCCCGCACTCTGAGCTCTTTAAACCAAGCGCACAAGGAAGGAACTGAAATATGCTGACTGGCGAGCAAATAACACATTTTCATGCCTTGGGCTTTGTCAAAGTGGAAGGCGCGCTCACGGACGCAGAGGTCGACGAATTCTCCTGGCGGTTCGACGAAATCATTGCCCGTGGTGAGACCCAGGGCGATAGCTCCGAGGCAGGGGCGCGCATCTTCCCGGACGGGCACCGCGTCATCCTCCCGCTGATCGAGGCCGACCCATACTTCTACAACCTTCTCGATCATCCCAACCTGGCAGCCATCGCCGAAGACCTGCTCGGTGAAGATTGCATCTTCTACGGCAGTTCTGACGGGCAGATCCACGATGGGGACACAAACTGGCATCGCGATGGCGGCTCACCCGAACCTGCGATCGAGGCCAAGCTGACCTTTTATCTGGACGAGGTAGCGCCCGGAAAGGGTTGCCTTAGCTTCATTCCCGGCAGCCACCTGTGGCCCCTCCATTACAACGACCTCGAAAAGCAGATCGACGAACGTGTGCTCGGCTATGAGACGCAGGACTTCCCCGGACGCTACGACCTGCCCGCAGGCAAGGGAGACGTAATCGCCTTCCAGACGCGCATCTGGCACTCTTCGTGGGGAGGAGGCGCCAACCGGCGTCAGATGGCCTGGATGATGCGCACAGCGCCGCGCATGCAATGGGAAATCGACCACATCGCCAACTTCAACAAGTGGTATTCCGAAAAATGGTCGAAAAAGACCGGTAGGCTCGTCTCCGACCGGCTGTTCGAAACGGCAGACCCGCGGCGAATGAAGAAAATACAACTCCTCAAAGATCTGGGAGCGTGAGCCTGCCCCCTATCCAATCTGGTCTGGGATCTTCCGGTCAATCCCCCGTCTGCGTGCCGTAACAGCTCCCTGAAGGCAGTCCGCCCAATGCTGTCGGCAGGGCGCGCAAAGGATTCTTGAATCGTTCGCTGCCTGTCCTGTGCAGGACGCACAGACCTCCTCGCATTAGGCAAGTCGCATGAGGCCCCCGGCGCCAATCACCAGGTCCCACGCAGGCCGGGGGAACCAATCGTATACCTCTGGCCGAGACCAAACCATGCCCTCTCCGCGATCAAATCTAAGGCAGCTAGAACGCGGCCACTAACCACTGACCACTAACCACTGACCACTGCAGTTCTGGGCGGTCGGGCCTATTCGG
>JAPPKT010000095.1 GCA_028819675.1 Caldilineaceae bacterium
GGGGGGGGCCCCCCCCCCCCCAACGCCCCCTCTCCTACAACATGCCTCGTCGACCGGGTGTCGTCATTGGAAACGGGTGCCTAATTGAAAGTGCCTAGCCAGACCACGTCCCGCCAGTCCCATTAGATCCCCGTAAATGCCGGCCTTGTGCCTGCCCTGTGCCCCTCGAACAACCGGATCACAATATCGCCCACCGCCGCAGCGCATTCCCCGCCTGACCCTCTTCGCTCCAAAACTGGGACGCACACGAAAACGCGGCCTGAATGGTTTGGCTGGAACTGTCCACGTGTGCAAAGCTATACGCCTGCTGCGCTTGGCCCCCGAGGAAGCCGCTTTCTCAAAGCTGAAACACTGTTACGGGCCGGGCTGTCGCCGCCGCAGATACATGAGGCTCACCGTAATGTGGACATCGCAATGTCATTCAACCACCCTTTCCCAACGACCAGACCCCCCATATCCATTGCAGAGAGCGACAAAAAAATATCGCACCTCGATCTCCCCCAACTGCAATGGTGGCCCATCGTACCCTCCCTCGGGCACCATTCGATGAAAGCCGCCTACGAGGCCGATACACTTGAATTGAGCGCGGTGACAGAAATGTCCGCAACCAGCCTCGCCAGAATTCATAACCTGGACTGCGTCGAGATCGCCGTGCGGGAACGAGCGATACGCGAAGACTGGGATGTGCCCGGCAGTCCAAGCCTCTTCTATGCAAGGCTCGACGAAAAGGAGACGAGATGGCTGGGCGTTGTTCAGCAAATGGACGACAGAAAAGTGCTGCGAACCTTCAAAGACAAATGGTTTGAAGCAGACTGGGGCCGTGGTGCGAATCGCAAGATCTGTGACGACGGCCGCTACCGGCGCCAGCCTGATGGCTCATTTCGCACGAGCCGCGGGCAGGGCATAGGCGTCGGAACTTACGACGTTACCATCGGCGCCCGGACGTTCCACTGCCTGCGCGTCTGGGACACCCTTGGGTCACCCCCGAGCGAACGCCAGGAGTTGGCCGAAGCTTTCATTGAAGAAGGTGGGCGCGTCGTGTTCTATCGCCAGTACCGGGGCAGGCAGATGGGCCCAGGAGATACCGACTGGGCCATCAAGTACCCGGAAAATCTGAAGATCGTCATCGACGGCTGCGTCTATGTTCACTGCAACTGCACGGGCAGGGCGCACGATCTCATTACAAACACCGCCATCGGCGCTGATCTGCCGAGAATGACGTTCTGAAGTGAACAGATAACGCCCCATCCTTCAGAAGAAATTTACGCAAACTGCCCGTCTTCCATTTCGGCCGCGCGAAAATGCCCGTCGACTTCAAGAACACGCCTCCGGAACAGGAAGTGCGAAGGCTTCCCTTGTCCTGCCATGCCGGCAGACGAGATGCCCCACACTCCACCGCGCGTTTGACATCCATCCAAACTTCCCTATAATGCTGACACTGTCAGCCCAATGCGCCAGCCGTAGTCCTCAGACCCGAACTTGTGCTTTCCCACAAGAGCCGCTTTCGTGCCCTCCATCCGAGTCAGTTCCGTCCGTCAACTATTCAATGACGGCAATCACAATGCTTTCACCGATATGTGTCGGTTCAGTGATCGCCTCTATCTGACATTCCGCAGCTGCCCCGACGGCCACATGCTTTTCTCCTCGTCACGCATCGTTGTGTTGTCAAGCACAGATGGAATCGACTGGAAGCAGGTTCATTCCTTCAGTGCTGCCAACCGGGATGTCAGAGACCCCCACTTTCTGGTCTTCGACAACAAGCTGTTCGTCTACACCGGCGCCTGGTGGGTGACGCCCGGAAACGCCGAGGATAGGGACGTCAACGATCATCTTGGCTTCTGCGCCTGGAGCAAAGACGGCGAGAACTGGCACGGGCCGCGCATGTTGGACGGTACCCACGGCCATTACATCTGGCGCGCGGCCGCACACAACGGATTGGCCTATCTCAACGGCCGCCGCATCCGCAATTTCGACGTGCTTGCCCGGCGCGACGAGCCCCCGGAGTGGATGGAGTCCTGGCTGCTGCAAAGTTTTGACGGATTCACCTGGACGCCGCTCAGCCTGATTCAACCCGCCCACGGCGACGAAACCGCGCTGCTTTTCGAAAACAACGGCGACCTGCTTGCGGTCGCTCGCGCCGGCGGCCGGCCGGCTCAACTTTGCCGTTCCCGCCATCCCTTCACAAACTGGGCGTGCACCGATCTGGATAGGCACATCGGCGGCCCGCTCCTTGTCCGCTGGGGAAATCAGATCCTGGTCGGCGGGCGCAAGCACACCGAAGACGGTCCCGTCACCGCCCTGTATGAATTGGTCGGCACAGAGCTGGAGGAAATCGCCGTCCTTCCCAGCGGGGGCGACAACTCCTATCCCGGCTTCGTCGAACTGGGACCGGACAGCGCCTTACTATCCTACTACTCGAGTCACGAAGGCAGCGGAACGGGCCTGGCGCCCTCCGCCATCTATCTGGCTTCACTGCAAAAACACTGACGCCTGGTCAATTCCGATTATGTGGTCCTTTATCCTTCGCCGCATCCTGCTGATGGTCCCTACCCTGTTCGTCGTCTCTGTCATCTCTTTCGTCATCATTGAGGCGCCGCCGGGTGACTTTATGGACTCCTATGTGAATGCACTCCTGCAGGAGCAGGAGGCGGTCGACCCGGCCGAAATCGAATCGCTGCGCAAGCGCTACGGTCTGGATGCGCCCACCTACGTCCGTTATTTCCGCTGGCTTGGCAACATCATGCAGGGCAACCTGGGGCGCTCGCTGGAATGGAACCAGCCCGTTAGCAAACTGGTCGCCGACCGCCTGCCTTGGAGTCTTGCCATCTCGGTCGCCTCCTTTTTCCTTGCCTACGCAATCGCAATCCCGATCGGCCTCTATTCCGCCACCCGTCAATACTCGCTTGGGGACTATTTCTTCACCCTGATCGGTTTCATCGGGCTGGCGACGCCCAACTTTCTGCTCGCCCTCCTCATCCTGTGGTACTACTTTGTTGCCACCGGCAACGTCGCGGTCGGCCTCTTTTCCGACGAATACCTGATCGCGCCCTGGAGCTTCGCCAAGTTCATCGATCTCCTGAAGCACCTCTGGCTGCCGGCCCTGGTCGTCGGCACCGCCGGCACGGCCGGCCTGATCCGCGTCATGCGCGCCAATCTGCTCGATGAGCTGGAGCGGCCCTATGTGATGGTGGCCCGTTCGAAAGGACTGTCCGAGGGCAAGCTCCTCGTCAAATACCCTTTCCGTATCGCCATGAATCCCGTCGCCAGCACCATCGGCTGGACGCTGCCTACACTCGTGAACGGCGAACTGCTGGCCTCACTCGTACTCGGTCTGCCCACCATCGCCCCGCTCTTTGTCGGCGCACTGCTAAGCCAGGACATGTTCCTGGCAGGCAGCGTGGTCATGATCCTGAGCACGCTCACGTTGGTGGGCACGCTGCTTTCCGACATCGTTCTCGCCTGGCTTGATCCCCGCATTCGCGGCGCCATCTGAGACTGAAGTCCGGGCAAAGAAGGCCTTCCAACTCGAATTTGCAAGCCGCAACAGACTGGTAGAACTGCAATGGCCGTAATCGAAGAAAGATTCCAATCGAGCAACACTGGGGTGGACGCCAGCGAAGAGGACCTGTCGGTCGCTACCCAGTGGCAGCTGATTCGCTGGAAGTTCCTGAGGCACAAGGTAGCGGTCGTTTCACTGCTGCTGATAGCAATCTTCTATATCTTTGCTATCTTTGCCGAATTCCTCTCGCCCTACGACCCCGCCCACCACGACACCGATTACATGTTCATGCCCCCGCAGCGGCTGCGCTTCTTCGACGATGGCCAATTTCAGTTGCGCCCCTTCGTCTACGGCATGACTTCCCAGATGGACGAAAACACCTTCAGGACCACCTGGGAGTTGGACAAAACTCAGAAATTCCCCGTCAAACTGTTCGTTCGCGGCGATTCCTATAAACTTTGGGGCCTGTTCGAGAGCAACATCCACCTCATCGGCGTCGAAGAAGGCACCTTCTTCCTCATCGGAACCGACAAGATGGGACGCGACCTTCTCTCACGCATCATCTTCGGCGGCCGCATCTCGCTGTCCGTCGGCCTGCTGGGCATCGCCATCAGCTTCGTGATCGGCGTCATCATGGGCGGCGTCTCCGGCTATTTCGGCGGCGTCACCGACCTGGTCATCCAGCGCATCATCGAATTCCTGCGTTCGATTCCCACTCTGCCGCTTTGGATGGCGCTGAGCGTGGCTCTTCCTCCTACGTGGACCGTCGTGCAGATATACTTTGGCATCGTGGTTATTCTCTCCCTCGTCGGCTGGACGGGGCTGGCGCGCGTCGTGCGCGGCAAGTTCATGTCTCTTCGCGAAGAGGAGTATGTGATGGCCGCCCAACTCAACGGTTCCAATGAGGCCCGCGTCATCTTCAAGCACATGCTGCCCTCCTTCACCAGCCACATTATCGCTTCGCTCACTCTGAGCGTCCCCGGCATGATCCTCGGCGAGACCGCGCTGAGCTTCATCGGCCTGGGCCTGCAGAACCCGGCCATCAGCTGGGGCGTGCTCCTCAAGGACGCCCAGCGGATCATCGTCCTGGCCGACTCTCCCTGGCTCCTTTCCCCCGGCCTGTTCGTCATCATCGCCATTCTCTGCTTCAACTTTGTCGGCGACGGCCTGCGCGACGCCGCCGACCCCTATTCGTCAATCTAGGCAGACCGCCAACCTGTCACATGACCCAGTCACCACTCCTGCTCAGCGTCGACAATCTGGCCACCCACTTCTTCTCGCAAGAGGGCATCCTTGAGGCCGTTGACGGCGTCTCCTTTGACATACACGCCGGCGAGGCCCTGGGCATCGCCGGCGAGAGCGGCTGCGGCAAGAGCGTTACCGCCCAGTCAATCCTGCGTATCGTGCCCAAGAACGGCAAAATCGTTATGGGGGAAATCTCCCTCTTCCAGAACGGTGAATCTGTCGACCTGGTGCAACTGGATGATCGCGGCCAGGAGATTCGCCAGATCCGCGGCGGCGAGATCGCTATGGTCTTCCAGGAGCCCATGGCCGCCTTCAGCATGGTCTACACGATTGGCAATCAGATCACCGAGGTGATCCGGCTGCACCAGGACTGCAGCCAGAACGAGGCGCGTGACCGGGCGATCGAGATGCTGCGGCGCGTGGGTATGCCCAAACCGGAACAGACCATCGACGCCTACCCCTTTGCGCTAAGCGGCGGTATGCGTCAGCGCGCTATGATTGCAATGGCCCTCTCCTGCCATCCCGCTTTGCTGATCGCCGACGAGCCAACCACCGCCGTCGACGTTACGATTCAGGCCCAGGTGCTTGAGCTGATGAAGGACCTGCAGCGGGACATGGGCATGGCGCTGATTGTCATCACGCATGACCTCGCTGTCATCTCCGAACTGTGTGACCGCGTCATGATCATGTACCTGGGCAAAGACGTGGAAAGCGCCCCCGCCGATGTCATCTTTCGCGACCCGAAGCATCCCTACACGATCGGTCTTCTGCGCTCCGTACCCGAGCTGGGAGAAGGCCACAACCAGGAGCTCGACCCTATCACCGGTTCCGTACCTAGCCCCTATCGCCGGCCGCCGGGCTGTCCCTTCCATCCCCGCTGCCCGGAGTTCATTCCCGACGTCTGCGACGTCCACCTGCCGCCCCAGATCGAGCTGGCGGGAGGACATCGCGTCCGCTGCCATCTGTATGTCCAGGACTGAGAACATGGCACAAGCAGAT
>JAPPKT010000575.1 GCA_028819675.1 Caldilineaceae bacterium
GGGGGGGGGGGGGGGCCCCCCCCCCCCCAAAACGGGAGGCCCTAATCGCCCCGACCGCCCAACGGCAGTAGTCAGTAGTCAGTGGTCAGTGGTCAGTGGTCAGAGACGGCGCTTATTCTGGCGGAAACTGGATTGGGAACCGACCGCGGTTTGGTTGCTACCGGGAAGAAAACGAAAGCTTTCCACCAGTTTGGGAGGCGACTGAAAATTGAGGTGTTTGGAACTCGTTCAGCGTGCATGGTACACTCTCTCTCGATTATTGATCCCCAGGAAGGTCTAAGAAGCAGTCCATTCGTTTTCGACGCTCTGTTCGTCAATTGAGAGTGGTTCTGCCTTTAATCATTGTTTGGTATTGCCATCCACTCTGAGAGGAGAAATCTTGATGACTAAGACCACGCGAAGAGACTTCCTGCAAAAGGCCAGTTTTGTCACCGCTGGCGGGTTGCTGGCGGCTTGTGCTGCGCCTGCGGCGCCGGCGGCAGAAGGCGACGGCGAGATGGCGCCGTCAGTAGAGATGTTGGAGCTGCGTGTCGGCGCGATTGCCGGCATCGTAACTGAGGGATTGCAGGCCTTGGCGGACCTGTACATGGAGGAGAACAGCAACATTTCGGTGTCGATCGATGTGCTGGCCGACGAGCAATATCAGCAGGCGTTCCTGCTCTTTTCCAGCGAGGATACGCCGGACGTGTCATGGTATCAGTGCGTGCCGGCAAACCGCTTCAATGACATGGTAACCAGCCAGATCCTGGTCCCGTTTGATGACCTTTATGAGCAGGAGGGCTGGTATGACGCGTATCCGGAAGGGATCGTCGATTTTCAACGTCAGCCTGACGGCCACTTTTATTCGGCGACGATTGCTGTGGTGTGGACTCCCTACACCTATTACAACAAGGAGATCTTCGACGAGATTGGCGCGTCTCCGCCGGAAACCTGGGATGAACTGTATGAGATGTCGGCAGAGTTCCGGGCGGCCGGATACCAGCCGCTGGCGGTCGACTACAACATGGGGATTCAGAGCCACTTCAATGACGGCATGCAGCTGCGATCGTGGAGCCGGGACCAGTACAACTGCATGCCGATTCTGTGGCGGGCAGACCGCCCAGCGGATTGCAACGAGTACAGCTGGACGGACCCGGACTCGGTGCGGATCTACGATTACATTCAGGCGATGGTCGACAACGGGGTCTTCGTGGACGGCGTTACGGGACTGACGGACTATCAGAACGGCAGGTCGTTGTTCACGACGGGCAAGACGGCAATGTGGCAGACCGGCTCGTGGGACGGCGGAGGAGCAGGGCTCGAGCGAGACGTCGAATTCGATTTTGGGTATTTCTACTATCCTGAGATCCGACCGGAGCGGACCGGAAAGGTTGGGGCCTGGGTTCCCGACGGGCTGATCGTTCCGAAGTCGGGCAGTAACATTGAAGCGTCGCTGGAGTTCGTGGCCTGGGCCTACCGTCTGCCGCAGGCTTCGCTGTATGCGCAGACGTCCGGGCTCCCGCATGGCCGCGCGGACATTCCTGCTGAAGTCTATGCTGAGATTCTGAGCGAGATGCAGCTGGCTTTCCTGGAAGACAACAATAGGTACGGGACACCGGCGTTGTTCGAGGCATCGAGCAGCCAGCCGTACCAGCAGGCGACGATCAAGTCGGTGGACCAGATGATGGCGGGCGGGCTGACTCCTGAAGAGGCTGCGGCCTGGATGCAGGAAAAGACTGTGGAGATTCAGGCCGACCAGAGCTAGACGGAGAAGGATCCGGGGAAACCCTTTCGAGATGTAGCGCTAACTTGAGCAGGGAGGTTCGAAAGGGCCTCCCTGTTTTGGTATGGAGGTGCAGAGTTGGCAACCGTGCAATCAAGGCAGGCGGTCGGGACAGCGGGCGGCAGCAGATTCATGCGCAGCTTCAGGAAGGTTCTGCCGTGGTATCTGTTCATCGCGCCGGCTTCGCTGATGCTGCTGACGCTGATGGCCTACCCACTGTTCGACACGCTGCGGCTGTCGCTATTCAAGTGGGGCGGGCTGGGGCCGCAATCATTTATTGGGCTGAGGAATTTCTCGAAGCTTTTCGGCGACGATGTTTTCTGGCGAGCACTCGGCAACAGCTTTATTTTCGCTATTGTCGTGCCTTTCTTCACGGTGTCGATCGGGCTGTTCCTAGGGGTAGCGATCAGCCGCCGCATGAAGGGGTGGCAGGTCTATCGCATTGCATTTTTTATTCCTGTGATGATGTCGGGCGTGGTGGTGGCGACGCTGTGGGCGAATATGTTTGAGTTCAACCACGGGTTGTTCAACACGGTGCTGCGCGGCATCGGGCTCGACGCCCTGGCGCAGAACTGGCTGGGAGACCGCAACGTGGCGTTGATGAGCGTCATGCTTGTGCCGATCTGGCAGTCAGTGGGATTTCCAATGATCGTTCTGCTGGCGGCGATTGAGGGGATACCGCAGGATATGCACGATGCCGCCACGATGGACGGTGTGAACGAGTGGCAGAGGATTTGGGGCCTGACCGTGCCGCTGATCAAGCCTGTGCTGGCGTCGATAACGATGCTCTCGATCATCGGGGCGATGAAGGTATTTGACATCGTGCTGGTGATGACGAAGGGCGGACCGGCCTTCAGCACGCAGGTGTTGGGGTACTACCTGTTTGAGACGGCCTTCCGTTCGGGCTACTTTGGCTACGGGTCGGCGATTGCGGTGGTTATGTTTGTGGTTGTTTTCGCGATTGCTTACGCGTATGTGCGCGGGGTGCGGATAGAGAGCGTGGAGTATTAGAGGCAGTTGTCGATCCACGAGGGCACCCACAAGGGGTGCCCCTACGGGGGATGGCTGGGTGGAATGAAATGTTAGTTCGCTCCAGAGCCCTTGGCAGAGGTGGACCTGGACATTTTCGAAGGCAGTACAGGTTTGGCGAGTCAGTTTGAAAGGAACGGGATAGATGGCGGCAGACAGGTTAACTTCGCGTTCGGCGGGCGGGAGCGTACGGGGAGACAGGACACTTGGCTGGTGGGCCGGAAGCAGCTTGCGTCCTATCATTTATGGGATTTTGATCGTGGGCGCACTGGTCCAGGTGTACCCGATCTTTTTTCTGCTGATGAACACGCTCAAGACGGATACACAGATACTGAATACGCCTTTCAGTTTGCCGACGGGCTTCTCGATGGCGCCCTTCATTGATGTCTGGACGGGTGACCGCACGGGGATGTTCTTCGGGAGGTATTTTTTCAACAGCGCAATCGTGCTGGCGGCGACGATTGTACTGATGCTGGCGATTTCGTGTTTGTGCGGCTACGCGATGGCGCGGGGACAGTTTCCTGGCAACGGGACTTTGCATCAGGCGCTGCTGCTCAGCCTGGCCGTGCCGGCACACGCACTCGCCATTCCACTGTACTTTTTTGTAGGCAGTCTGGGGCTGCGCAACAGCCTGTTTGGGCTGACACTGGTCTATGCGGCACTGGGCGCGCCGTTTACGATTATCCTGATGCGGGCTTATTTCATGCATATGCCGGTGGAGTTGGAAGAGGCGGCGCGCATTGACGGCTGCGGCAGGCTTGGCGTCTTCCTGCGGATCGTTATGCCCATCAGCCGCGGGCCGATCGCAGGCATGGCGATTATCAACATCAACTGGATCTGGAGCGAGCTTTTCTTCTCGCTGATTCTGATGAATAAGGCGGACGTACGAACGTTGCCGCTGGCGATCGCGTTGTATAAGCCGGCGCCAATGACTGTGGAGACGGTGCTGGCGCTGCAGTACGCGGCGATGGCGCTGGCCACGATACCGGTATTGATTTTGTTTTTCCTGTTTCAGCGGCAGATTGCGTCGGGCATGACGATGGGGGCGTTCAAGTAGCTGCTGCGACTCTTGAGAGTCTTATAGACAAAACTAATTTATCCGCGAAGGCACGCGAAGGGACGCGAAGAACATATTTCTGTCTGCGAAGGGTCGCGAAGAACAGCAGGAGCTACTGGGAATTCCCTGACGTGAATGCGCGGATCAGCGGCACTTTGCTTCCGCAGATCGCTGTAATGATAAAGGGCAACGAGTTCCAGTCGCTACTTCGCTGCAAGTGCTGGTCAAGGAGCTAGCAGAATGGCTAACGCTTTGGCAGAGTCGGTAATCAGAGTTGTGACGCCGGTAGCAAAACGTGTTCTGTTGACCTGGGAACAGATGGAGTCGGGAATCAGCTTCGATTTGACATCGAGGAAGGTGCGAGCGAACCCGTACGAAGTGTACGAGCGGCTGCGGAGCAAGGACCCGATTCACAGGATGCGACTGATCAATGCGTGGGCGTTGACCGAGTACGATGACGCTCTGGCGATACTTCAGGACCACAGACGGTTTTCCTCCGGAGAGAACAAACTGGAATATGCGCCATACAGGACGATGCTGGACCTTGACCCTCCTGACCACACCAGGTTGAGGTCGCTTGTTTCGAAGGCATTTACGCCACGTTCGGTTGCGCTGCTTGGGCCACGGATCGAGGAGATCGTGGAGGAGCTTCTGGATGACCTGGCTGACAAGGACAGTTTCGACCTGATCAGCGATTTTGCGTTTCCTTTTCCCGTCATCGTGATTGCCGAGATGTTGGGGATTCCAGCAGAAGACCGTGACAAGTTCAATGTGTGGTCCAATGATATTGCGCTGGCGGTCGAACCGATTCTCAGCGGGGAAGAGATCGTAAGGGTCGAGCGGGCCTCGGACGAGATTATCGAATACTTTGAAGGGATTATCGAGCAGCGGCGAAGGGATCCCAGAGACGACATGCTCAGCGCTCTGCTGGCAGCCGAAGAGGAGGGTGACAGGCTTACGCACGATGAACTGCTGGGAACGCTGATGCTCCTGCTGGTGGCGGGAAACGAGACGACCCGCAGTCTGATAGGGAACGGAATGCTGGCGCTGCTCAAGAATCCTGAGCAGCTTCAGCGACTGAGGGACAGTCCAGACCTACTGGATTCCTCTATTGATGAGATGCTGCGGTACGACAGCCCGGTACAGTTCATTATTCGGGTCGTGATGGAGGACGTGGAGTTCAAAGGCAAACAGTTTCGTGCGGGTCAGAAGGCGGTTATCCTGGTCGGGGCGGCGAATCGGGACCCGACGGTTTTCGCTGACCCGGGGGCCATGGACATTGGTCGTCAGGAGAAGAGCCACATTTCATTCGGGCGGGGTATTCACTATTGCCTGGGTTCGCCGCTGGCGCTGCTGGAGGCGCGGGTCGCGTTTGCGAATCTGATTGAGCGCTTTTCTTCAATTGAATTGGTTGAGGAACCCGAGTTCAGGGATCAGATAGTACTGCGGGGTGTCGAGAGCCTGTGGATCCGTGTCGAGCGGCCCGAGAACGGCAGTGGTTAGTGGTCAGTGGCGGGCTTCCTCTGCCGGAAAAGGAAAGGGAACTGAACAGGGCCTGGTTGTATCCAGAGGTATACGTGGGTTCAGCCCAGTCCTTGTGTGCGCAATAGATTGGGGGTGCGTCCCAGATTTGGGGTGGGAACAGGCTGGCGGTGAATCGGCGCCAGCGGTGGCTGGCGTTGTATACCGTCTTTGGGCGAGACGCAGTGCGGGCGCCAGGCCTGGCCGTACGGTGGAGTCCGTCAGTTAGGGAGGGTGCGAGGGCCGGCACATGGCCGGCACTTATAGGGATCTGATGGGACTGGCGGGACGTGGTCTGGCTGGACAACTTCGATTAGGCACCTGTCACCAATAGCGACACCAGGTCGATGAGGCGTGGCCTGGTTTAGG
>JAPPKT010000494.1 GCA_028819675.1 Caldilineaceae bacterium
CCACAAGGCTGATATTCGCCTCGCTCGACCCCTGCGCAATCGCGATCACATTGATGTCCCGCTCGCCCAGCGCATTGAAGACCCGCGCCGCGATGCCCGGCGTCCCCTTCATGCCCGCCCCGATCACCGCCACGATCACAATGTCCGGCTGGTGGCTGATCTCCTCGATCATATTTTGGGCCAGCTCGCGTGCGAACTCCACCTTGAGTGCCCCGACCACCGCATCGCCCTCCGCCTCGGGCACCACGAAACAGATACTCTGCTCGCTGCTGCCCTGGCTGATCATCAGCACATTGGCCCGCTGCCGCGCCACCGCGTCAAACGTGCGCGCCGCGATCCCGGGCACACCGATCATCCCCCGCCCCGCCACCGTAATCAGCCGCAGTTCCCGCACCGCCGTGATCGCCTTCACCCCGTGGTGCAGCTGGCGCGTCTTCTCGACGATGCGCGTGCCTGGGTGGGAGGGATTGAACGTGTTGAGCACGCGCAGCGGTATCTTACTCTCCACCGCCGGCGTGACCGTCTTGGGGTGCAGCACCTTGGCGCCGTAGTAAGCCAATTCCGCCACCTCCTCGTAGGAAAGCTCCTCCATCGACTGCGCCGTTTCGACGATGCGCGGGTCGGCCGTCATGACCCCGTCCACGTCCGTCCAGATCTGGATCTCGTCCGCATCGAGCGCCGCGCCCAGTATCGCTGCCGAGTAGTCCGACCCGCCCCGCCCCAGCGTCGTCGGCACGCCCTTCTCCGTCGCGCCCACAAAACCGGTCACAACCGGCACCACACCGCTCTGCATCATCGGCAGCAGCCGGTCCCGGCAGCGCGCCGGCGTGGCCTCCATCAGCGGATTGGCGTTGCCGAACTGGTCGTCGGTGATGATCAGCTCGCCCGCGTCCACGAACTGGGAATTTACCCCGTTCGCCCGCAGCACAGCCGCCAGCAGCGGCGCGCTCAGCCGCTCGCCCACCCCGCTGACAACATCCAGCCCCCGTTGCGTCAGCTCTCCCAGCACCGTGATGCTGCGGCACAAACGCTCGAACTCGCGCAGCCGGTTGTCGAACAACCTGCCCAGCCCGGCGCGCTCCACCCCGTCCTCGATCAGCTGCCCGGCCACCACCTGGTGCCGCACCAGCAGCTGGCTCCGAGCGTCGCGGTAAGGCGTCTCGTCCCCCGCCGCCGCCGCCTGCGCCGCGTCGATCAGCGTGTTCGTAACCCCGCCCATCGCGCTCACGACCACCAGCACGCCAGGGCTCTCCGCACTCTGCTCGGGTCCACCCGCGCCCCCAGTCTGCCTCTCGACCGCCGCGGCCACAATTTTCGCTGCGCTATCGATCGATTCCGCTGTACCGACCGACGTCCCGCCAAATTTCATCACGATCATACGCGTCTGACTCGCTCTACAAGAAGAATAAGTAAAAAAATACCTCGCGCCGTCCAGACGAGAGGTATCCGACTATTCTACTGCCTCTCATCTTCCAGACTATATCTGCCGGAATTGGCACCTACGTCACGGAAGAACTTCTATCTTCCGCTACCGGGTTGCCGAGGCTTCACAGGGCCGGTCCCTCCGCCTCTCTGGATAAGAGCTCAGCTATTCAGTTGTAATGCGGGCAAATGTAGCAGACGCCCCGCCCTATGTCAAATTTCGCGGGCGGGCAGCAAAAAACAAGGGAGACGCCACAGAAAAAGCGACCAGAATAAGGTTTGGGTCCGTCTCCTCTCTCCACCAAAAAAATGGAACTCGGAACGCGTTTATTCTGACGTGCGAGCGGAGTAACTGGGCGTTGACATTTCAACCAGTCCGCCCTACCGTAGGGGCACCCCTTGTGGGTGCCCTGGCTGTTGCTCCCTCGTGGGCCCCCTCGTGTCTCCTATGTGTCCCCCCTGGAACAAAGAAATGCGTCCTTCGCGTAACTTCGCGGATCAAAAAAGGTGTTCTTCGCGCCCCTTCGCGTGACTTCGCGGATCAAAATAAGCTGTCCTTCATGTCCCTTAGCGGTTCTCAGATGCTGATTTTCTCCCTCAGCTACTGCTCACCCATCGGCATGCGGTAGCCCACCCGCGGCTTGTTAAAAATGTACGTAGGACTACCGGCGTCGTCCCCCAGCTTGCGGCGCAGCCTGTTGATGATATTGCGCACCGGCCCGGAACTGCTCGTCTTCTCCACGCCCCACACCCGTCGCAGCAGCTGGAAGTTGGTCACCACGCGACCCGCATTCACCGAAAGCTCGGCCAGCATCCGGTACTCTATGTTGGTAAGATCAACCGGACGCCCCCCGACGGTCACCCGGCGCTCAGCGTAGTCGATGGTCAACTCTCCCAGATGATAGGGCTCGGAAGGCGCCGCCAATTCAGGCGCGGCCCGCCTGCGCAGGGCTGCCCTGATCCTCGCCACCAGTTCGGTCGTCGCGAAGGGCTTCAGAATGTAGTCCTCCGCTCCCATGTCGAAGGCCCTGGCGATCAGGTCTTCCTGTCCGTATACCGACAGAAAGATGACCGGTACGTCCGTCACCATTCGGATCTCCCGCATCAGCTCGATGCCGTCGCTGCCCGGCAGTACCATGTCGAGCAGGACCAGATGAGGTCTGCTCTCCTCGATCAGGCGGAACATATCCTCCGGGTCGGCGGTCACGGTCGGCGCGTACCCCGCTTTGTATAGCGCCTCCCGGACATTCCTGAGCATCTGGGGGTCGTCGTCCACAACGAGGATGCGTGGATTCCTCCGCTGCGAACGCTGAGAGCGTCTGACCGGCTGTACAGTTCCACGCTCATTCTCTCCGACCATCGGGATGGTGAACGTAAACCGGCTGCCCCGTCCTAGCCCGTCGCTCTCAGCCCAGATGCGGCCTCCGTGGGCTTCAACAATCCTCTTGCAGATGACGAGGCCCAGGCCGGAACCTCTGCTCTCCCGGCCCCACACCTCACCTTCGAGTGGAGAGAACTTGCGAAACAGGCGCAGCAGCTGCTCTTCCGTCATCCCCACGCCGTCGTCGGAGAGCGAGATCGCCACGTGCACCTCCTTCCGCTCTGCCGCAATCCGAATCGCCGACGACTGGCTGGAGTGCCTGGCCGCATTGGACAACAGATTGCTCAAAACCTGGCCCATGCGCCGCTGATCAGCCATGATCAACGGCAGGTCCGGTGGGATGTCAATGTGCAGCCCAATACGGTTCCCTGCACTGATAAATCTGCTCCTCGCCACGTCCACCAGGGCCACAACCTCAGACGGTTCGGGATCCACCGGCAACATGCCCGTTTCGATGCGCGCTACGTCCAATAGGTCGCCGATCAAGACCCGCATGTTGTCGGCTTGGTCTCGAATGATACGGTTGAACTGCTCTATCTCTGCCGACTCCAACTCGGAGCCGGTTTCCAGCAGCGTGTCCACCGATCCCCGAATGGTGCTCAGCGGTGTCCTCAGCTCGTGGCTCACCATGCCCAGAAACTCGGCGCGCAGCCGGTCCAGTTCCTCCAGGGGCGTCATGTCCTGCAGGGTCACCACCACCGACTCGACCGCACCCTCCTCCGAACGGATCGGCGTTACGTTGACCAGCGTCGTAACCGACTGGCCGCAGGAGGTCTGCAAAACGATCTCCTCGGCCACCACCGTCTCGCTCCTCTGCAGCACTAGGGCCAGGGGAAACTTCGCCAGAGAGATTTCCCGTCCGTCGGCCCACCGTATGGTCAGATCGTCCAGGATCTCCTCTTCCTCATGATCTGGCTCACGCAGGACGTCGGTGATCCGCCTCGCTTCCCGGTTGACCCACATTGGAACGCCCGTCTTCGCGTCCAAAACAATGACGCCTACGGGCACCGTGTTTGCAAGTGCCACAAGGTTTTCCCTGGCTTGCAGTTCGTCCCGGTGTCTGCGCGCGTTGACGATCACCAGCGCCGCCTGCAAAGCGAACATGGCCAGGGTCTCCTCATCTTCAAGAGTGAACTCTTCTCCTTCTTCTTTATCGGCGAGAAAGAAATTGGCGACGACTTCGTCCTGGTGTAGGACCGGCGCCGCCATAAAGGGGAACACCGGCGGCACCGCCATCGGCAAATCGTAGCGCGGCAATCCCTGCGCGCGGATGTAGCCGTGGAAATCCCGACTGCGCACCGGTCCCTTGCTCGCGTTAATCTTCTTGACGAGCGGCATCGGCGTCGACAATTTCCACAGCTGACGGCGCTCGTCGGCAGTAAACCCGGAGCTTAGATAGTCCTGTATCTGCCCCGAACTGTCCAGGACGATGATAACGCCGTAGCGGGCGCCAGTCACCGATCGGGCGCTGTCCAGAACCCCCTGCAACACCGTCTCGAAGTCGAGGCTCTCGTTGATGCGAAGGCTGGCCTCGCTCAACTTGGAAAGGCGGACGCGCAGCCTCTCTATCTCCTGCTCAAGCTCTTCTCTGCTCTTCATCTGCCTGACCTCCATTCAGAATCAACGCCCCGCGAGACCCTTTGTGCCTCTCCGGCTGGAAATGGGACAGCTTTGGGGGCGCCCGTCCCATAATGGCATCTGGATGGCAAAATTACACAATAATCTCGAGAAACATGACCTAAATTATACGCTCACTTAAACATTAAATGGTGTACCCTCGAAAAGGCAATAGCCTTAACCGTCAGCAGGACGATTCACGGTACCCCCAAACAAAGGACAAACCCATGACGGAATCAAAACAGCCCGTAGACATCCTCTGGTGGATACCCTTAACCCGAGGGATCATCCTCGTCCTGTTCAGCATTGCCATGTTTACCTTCGGCCGCGGGACCACCCTCGTTGCCATGATCACCATACTCGGCGCTTACTGGATAGTCGATGGCGTATTCGATCTCTTTGAAGGTGTCGTCGGTCAGGTGGAAGGAAAGCGCATCTGGAAGATCATCAGCGCCGTTATCAGCATGGTCGCTGGATTCATGATCGTCAGCAACCCCATCCTCAGCGGATTCTTCGCTAGCACATTCTTCATCGCGCTTATCGGCTTCACCGCCGTCACCGCCGGCGTCGGCACCATCCTGGCCCGCAGCGGCAGGAAGCGGTCCATCCCCGGCATACTCCTCGGAGCCCTCTACATCGTCTTTGGCGTCCTGATTCTGTTCAATCCCATCGTCACGCAGGCACTCATTATCGTCCTCCTCCCCTACTGGGCGCTCGGCACCGGCATCCTCGCCCTTGGCACCGGTGCCTACATGCGCCTACGCAAGCAGCCAGCACCAAACGCGTAATCCGCATCACGCTCGCAACCGCGCTGTGCAGATTAGCCCGAGTTCCGTCCACGACTGCGCAATTTGCAGAAAGAGGCGCTACAGAGCCAGCTTTCCGACCTGGAAGCGGACATCCACGGGTATGAGAGTCTCAATGCCGGCGATTCTGCGTTTGCGCTCCTGAAGAATGTCTCAAAACTCCCAAAGCCCTTGATCAGCGCGCGTATCGCCAGCGGCCTCAGTCAACGAAATCCAGCTGAGCGCCTCGGACTGAAAGAGCAACAGGTCCAGCGCCATGAAGCCAGCGAATCCGCCTCTGCGAGCTTCACCAGAATCAGAGAAGTGGTCGCAGCATTAGGCATAGAGGTGGACGATAGGGACCTATAGGCCCGACTGAGCAAAAATGTCGTTCCAAGGACACGGCACGATTCTGCCGGCGATACCATTCGACCCTCCAAACCAGGAATCCCAGGTCCGTTTCGGAATGATCCTGGCCTCAATCAGATCTCTGGGGGTAGAACTGCTGATGAGTGATGG
>JAPPKT010000504.1 GCA_028819675.1 Caldilineaceae bacterium
CCCCCCCCCCCCAACGCCCCCTCTCCTACAACATGCCTCATCGACCTGGTGTCGACATTGGCGGCAAGTGCCTAATTGAAAGGATTCCGCCAAACCAGATCCCCCCAGCCTCGCCAACGCCCCGTAGGGGCACCCCTTGTGGGTGCCCTGGCTATTCGCCTCTTGCGGACCCTTCGCGTCCCTTCGCGGATAAAGATGGTGCCGTCGGCGCGAACCCCTCACCTGGCCCTTCATACCCCAAAAATGGAATCCACCCACGAATCGCCAGTCGATTGAACCGCCCAAAGAGACGTGATACAATCGAAATAATGAAAACGCGACTTCCGCAACAGGTTCGCCGAAAACTCGAAGAGCTGCCCAGCAAGCCCGGTTGCTATCTCATGTGGGACGAGCACGCCAGGCCACTCTACGTGGGCAAAGCGCTCGTCCTGCGCCCTCGCGTCCGCAGCTACTTCCAGCGGTCCGCCAAACACTCCCCCCGCATCGACGAAATGGTCGGCAAGGTGCGCGACATCACCTGGTGGGTCACCGCAACCGAGATGGAAGCGCTGATCCTCGAAAACGACCTCATCAAGCGTTACCAGCCCCACTACAATGTCATGCTCAAGGATGACAAGGGGTATCCATATATAAAGGTCAACTGGCAGGATGACTTCCCTAAAGTAGAGCGCGTGCGCCAGATACACAACGACGGTGCTCGCTATTTCGGCCCTTTTACCAGCAGCTGGGCCGTGAGCCGCACGCTCGAATCGATGCGCAAAGTCTTCCCCTATCTCGACTGTGACCGCTCCATCACCGGTAACGACGAAAGCCCCTGCCTCTACTACCACCTCAAGCTCTGCGGCGCTCCCTGTATCGGTGTCCAGAGCCGCACCGAATACCGCGAAGGCATCGGGCAACTCGTCAACTTCCTTGAAGGCGACACCGAAGAAGTGATCACCGAGTTGGAGACCCGCATGAACAACGCCGCCGGCCGCTTCAACTTCGAGCTCGCCGCCGTCTATCGCGACCGCATCAAGGCCGCCCAGCGCATCGTCCACCAGCAGAAAGTTGTCGGCGTCCACAATGACGACGAAGACGTCGTCGCCATCGTCCAGGACGCGAAGTCCAGCGACACCGTCGTCCAGATACTGATGGTGCGCCGCGGCAGACTCATCGGAAGAGAAAACTTCGCTCTGCAAGGTGTCGAAGTTTTCGAGACGAGTGCCGAAAACCTGGGCGATCTCATCGGCATCTTCATCCAGCGCTTCTACGCCGACGCCTCCCATGTTCCCCCTCGCGTCCTTGTGCAGTTCGCGCCCCGCACAAAAGACCTCCTGGCCGCATGGCTCACTAAACTGCGCGGCACAAAGGTCGAGATCCGCATGCCTCAACGGGGCAAAAAACGCAAACTGATGGAGTTCGCCAAAAACAATGCCGCAGAGCACCTGCGCGTACAGAAGGCCCAATGGGCCGAGGACACCAATCGCCAGACCGAAGCGCTCACTGAGCTCCAGGAGGCTCTGGCCCTCCAAGTGCCCCCCACCCGTATCGAATGCTACGACATCAGCACCCTGCAGGGGACCAACACCGTCGGCTCTATGGTCGTCTTCGCCCGCGGCGCGCCCCTCAAGTCCGCCTACAAACGCTTCAAGATTCGCGGCAAAGGCGCACACGGCGAACCCGACGACTATGCCAGTATGCGCGAAGTCCTGCGCCGCCGCTTCCGCCGCGCCGTCGAAGAAGACCCCGACAGACCCGGCAAAAGACCCACCAGTGCTGACCACTGGAAACTGCTGCCCGACCTCGTCATCGTTGACGGCGGCAAAGGACAGCTCGGCGTTGCCTGCGAAGCGTTGGCGGAATTTGGTCTCGCCGAAAAAGTACCCGTCGTCGCCCTCGCAAAACGCGAAGAGGAGATCTTCCTTCCCCAGCGCCGCAATCCACTCCTTCTGCGCCGCGGCAGCCGCGCCTTCTATTTGCTGCAGCGCATCCGCGACGAGGCCCACCGCTTCGCCGTCACCTACCATCGCAGTCTTCGCCGCAAAGGGCAGACCACGACCGTGCTGGACACCTTGCCCGGCATCGGCCCCAGAAGACGTCGTTCGCTTCTGCAATACTTCAACGGCGACCTCGACAAAATGCGCCAGGCCACCCTCGATGAGCTGCGCACCGTGCCGGGCATGAACCGCAGAGCCGCGCAAACGGTCAAGGAGCATCTGTGAAGGGGCACCCGCAATGACCCGCGGCAGCCACGCCGGCCTCGCCCGCTTTGTCGGCACGCCTCCGACTTTGGCGTTGCTTCAATCTCTCCTCTATCTGAAGGGGTTGCCCTTGGAGGAAATCGCCGATCTCCTCCAAGCCAACTCCCTCGTCATCCAATTCTCCCCCGGCGACGAGCTGACCCGGCAGGACGATGCCGCCGAGTACCTCTTCTTCATCCTCAGCGGCTCCGTCCGCATAACCCGGCGCGATACGACCCCGGCCGGCGCCGAAGACACACTCGCCCGCGTCGCCATCGCCGGCGATATCCTTGGCCGCTACGAGCTGACCTTCAGCCTCACCTACAGTAGCACCGCCACCGCCGAAAACGCCGTCTCGGCCCTCTGCATCGAACGGTCCACCGTCGAACGGCTCCTCTACCGCTATCCCACCGCCCACCAGCAGACCGCCTACCAGGCCATGGTCAATCGTCTGCGGACAATTCCCCTGCTGGCCGATGTCGATATGCCCGTTCTCGGCTTCATGGCCGACGAGCTCCGCAGCCAGACAGTCAAGGCAGGAACCGTCCTCTACACGCAAAACCAGATCCCAAGCACCCTCTATCTCATCGCCCAGGGACAGATTGAGCTCTATCATCCACGCAGGACCGACAACCGCCTGCTGCTCGGAACCGGCGGCTCCTTTGGCTTTCCTGGCAGTGTCGGCGCGACCAACAACGCCGCCCAGGACAAATACGGCCATTGGGCCGAAGCCAAAACCGAGACGACCGTCTACGAGCTCCCCTGGAATACAGTCCGGCAGGTCGGCCGTCGCCTTCCTCAGGTCATCGACCCGGACATACAACTGCTGCCCGCCAAAACCATCAGCGCAGTCTCCATCTTCGCCGGACTGACGCCCCTCGAACAGATCCAACTGGCAGGCTTCTGCAGCTTCCACCGCATCCCCCAATACCATCCCATCATGCAACAGGGGGACAGCGCCGACAGCATGTGGATCCTGCTTGAAAACAGCCGCGCCGTCCTCAGCGCACTCGACGAAGAAAATCGCGCCCTGCCCCGCGCGCCGGTGCGCGGCATCGTGACCTTCAACGAGACCGCGCTCCTGTCACCGACTCCTGTCGAATTGACCGTCGAATCCGAACCCGGCAGCCTCTGGCTGCGGCTCCACCGGCAGGACTACCAGCGATTCGGGCAAATCTGCGGCCCCGACATCCTGGATAAAATCGCCGCCCGCCTGCCCGCACAGACCGACGACACCGATCACGAGCAGCGGCAGGACTACCCCTGGCTGCGCAAAGACGAACTTCTGGTCAATCTGCATCTGCGCCACTGGCTGGCGCTGATAGGCCAGACCAAGGCCGCCGCCCTCGCCATCCTCGCCAGCGCCGGTCTGATGTGGCTGCTCGCCTTGCTCGGTTTCCCCCTTTGGTTCGGCCTGGGAATCGGCGCGCTCCTCGTCCTCCTGTCACTTATCTGGGGCTTTCTCAACTACCTGAACGACTACTTTATCGTCACCAACCGGCGCGTCATCCAGCAGGAAAAGGTCATCTTTTTCAGCGAACATCGACAGGAAGCCCTGCTCGAACAGATCCAGCGCGTAGACGTGGCCACAACATTCTGGGGCAATCTATTCAATTTCGGCACCCTGTCCGTCTACACCGCCGGCACGACCGGCTCCATCGACTTCAACTTTGTCGCCCACCCCGACAGCCTCCGCACGGCCATCTTTCACCACCGCAGCCTCTCCCAGCAGCGGTCCAGCGCCGAAAACAAGCTGGACATCCAGAACGCCCTCGAGAATCGTCTCGGTCTGTCCGTTGACCTGCCCAGCCGCGTGCACACCGATCTGGCGCCCTCCACCTCAGAAGACACCGCTGCAGCGCCCGGCCTGTGGCAAAAACTGCGCCGCCTGATCTCCGTAGACAGCTCACTCGATTGGGAGTCCACCGAACGAATCGTCTGGCACAAGCACTGGTGGATACTCTTGGTCCAGATTGCACTTCCCGGCCTCTTGCTTCTCTTTGAACTCCTGTTTCTTGCAGGTGGTTTCTCCTCGGTTGCACTGCTGCAGCAGCTCCACTCCAGCCTGGACGCGCAAACTCTCCTGCTGTCAGGTGGACTGGTGACTCTCGCCACTCTCGGCTGGATCCTCTGGGCAGTCACCGACTGGTGGAACGACACCTACACCGTGACCGAAGACAGAATTATCGACATCGAAAAGCTGCCGCTCTTTCTCAGCGAGCAACGCCGTGAAGCCCAGCTCAGCGACATCCAGGACATCCGCCTCGAGATGAACTCACCCCTGAAGGTGATGCTGAATTTCGGTAACATCATCGTCCAGACTGCTGCCGGCGAAGGCGCCTTCACCTTCGATCACGTTCCCAACCCTAGAACTGTCAAAGAAGAGATCACCCGCAGGATGATCGCTTGGCGCCGCGAGGACGAACGGCGCAAAGCCCACGACCGCAGCAAGGATCTGCCCGACTGGTTCGAAATGTACAATCGGTTGGAAACGGGACAAACCAGAAATGAGGACTGAAGAACTGGCAGGAGAAGTAAGAGAAGTGACAGCAGACAGAAGGGAAGCCGTTCCGGTCTGCTCTTCGTACTGACTAAATGCTCAAACGTACCTTAACTTCCATAAGTCAGGCGGTCGATCAGCCGCCGCGGCAACTTGACAACACGCATCTGGCTCTGCGTCAAATCGATCGGATACGCTACCCTGCGCTGTTCCCAAGTCAACTCCTCTAAATCCAGCAACGCGTAGGCGGCCCTCGGATCGTTGTCCCGAGGCTGCCCCACACTACCGGGATTGAGGATCAGACGCTCCAGCTCCGTCAGTTCCAGGCGCACACGTTGTCCCTCATAGGGCCTTAGAAAGTCGACGGTAACCGGAACGCCGTTGCGGCTGCCTCGCCTCGAAAATATCCTTCTCAGTTGCCAGCGGTAGATCGCCGGTTTGTGCGTGTGACCCACCAGACACATTTTCGTCTCAAAATGGGCAAAGTTTTCCAGCGCAATCTCCGGCGACTGCACATATTCCGACACCGGTTCGCGAGGGCTCGCGTGCGTGATGACCAAGCTGTCCGCGGCTTCGGGTTCAAGAGGCTTCGCTGGTAAACTGTCGAGGAATTCGCGGCTCTTCTCGTTGAGCTCGCTTTGCGTCCATTCAACCGCCGCCCGCGCCAGGGGATTGAAATATCTGATATCCAGGCCCGGGCGCCCCAGTACGGCCCAGTCATGGTTGCCGATGACGCACAGGTCCGCCTCGGCCCGCACAAAGTCGACGCACTCATTCGGCGCAGGTCCGTAGCCGACTACGTCGCCCAGACACCAGATCGCATCGAAACGGTTCGCAGCATCGGACATCACCGTTTCCAGGGCGACAAAGTTCGCGTGAATGTCAGATATAATCAATACGCGCATTCGCTCATCTTAACACAGACCGAATTTGACCTCAAACGGTCACATGTATTATCTGAATATAGGTATTTCACTATCA
>JAPPKT010000297.1 GCA_028819675.1 Caldilineaceae bacterium
GGCGGCTTAAGGTAAAGATCGTGTCCATGTCGTGGCTGATTATGATGAATGCCTTGCCCTGCGCATTTGTTTCAGTGATATAACGGTAGATCACTTCCATCAAGCGAGGGTGAACGCCGGCGAAGGGTTCATCCAGAATGATCATCTGGGGGTCGAGCATCAGGAGGCGGCCCAGCTCGAGCAGTTTCTGCTGGCCGCCTGAGAGTGCACGGGCGTATTCGTTGCGAAGGTGGCCGATAGTGAGGAACTCGAGGACCTCGTTCGCCTTTTCTTCGAAGTCACGCTGGCGGGCGGTGGCGCGCATTGCCATTGCGGGGATGAGCAGGTTTTCGAGCACGGTCATGCGACGGAAGGCCCGTGTGACCTGGAAGGTTCGTCCGAGGCCGGCTCTGGCGACGCCGTAGGGTGGACGCGTGTCGATTCTTTCGCCGTTCATGTAGACGGTGCCGCTGGAGGGCTTGAGGGCACCGTCGAGGATGTTGGTGAGCGTTGTTTTGCCGGCGCCGTTGGGGCCGATCAGGCCGATCAGCTCCGGACCTTCGACAGAGAAGGAGACGTCCTTGAGGACCTCCAGTCCGCCAAAGTTCTTGTAGATGCTGTTTGAGGTCAGCTTCAACATGGTTGCCACCGCTTTGTGGGTCTAACTTGCGCTGGTGTCAGTGCCGGACGCTGGTCGGGGTACTTCCTCGTTTGCTTCCTCATCTTCGGAAAACTCTTCCAATTCCTCGTCGAGTTCCTCATCGTCTTGGGCGCGGATTGAAACTGTCTCTGCGGCGACGCCGCCGCGACTGATACGTTCCAAGATCGGGAAAAGGAGGCCGTTGCGCTGGAAGCGCAGGGTCAACATAAGCAGGATTCCGAAGAAAACCAGCCGCCACAGTGTCATGTCAATGTGGATCGGGCCAATGGAGACGCTGGTGCGCAGCAGCTCCAATACAAACGTGATGATAATGGCGCCGACGGAGGCGGTGTAGATGTTTTCGAGACCGCCGATGACGGCCATAGCGATCACCAGGGACATCTGCAGGATTATTAAAGTATTGGGTGTGATGATTCCGATGTAGTGGCCCTGGAGGGCGCCGGCTGCGGCCGCCAAGGTGCTGGTGATGACAAAGACCAGGACTTTGTAGCGGACAATGTTGACGCCGAGTGCGGCGGCGGCCTCTTCGTCTTCTCGTATTGCGCGGATGAAGAGACCGAACCTCGAACCGGCCAGCCAGGTCATGAGCGCCATGGCAAAGATGAACAGGAGCAGCATGGCGTAGTAGGGCGGTATCTTGCTCGTTGACGTGAAGCCGGCGATGCCGCCGGGGAAGAGCGGGACAAGCTCCAGCCCGCTCTGGCCCTCGGTGATGGGAATCTCGGCGCTGATGGCTGCGCGCAGGATTTCGGAGAAGCCGATGGTAAAGAGGGCCAAATAGGTACTACGGAGACGCAGGACGAGCCAGCCGACCAGCAGGCCAAAGACGGCGCCCATTACCAGCCCCATGGCAATGCTGGCCCAGACTGGCGGGAACACAATCAACGTGCCGGCAGGCAGCGTCTCGGCTTTGGCCATGTCGAGGCAGGACTCGTCGATAGTGCCGACGCGGCGGATGTTCAGAATCACCAGCCACCAGTTGCCGAACAGAGGCAGATCGGTGCACAGCTCGGAGGGAGCGGTAGTGAAGCGGATGAACTTTCCGATCAGACCGGAAGTGTAGCCCCCGATTGCCATGAAGGCCATGTGGCCAAAGGAGAACTGCCCCGCGTATCCTGCCAAGAGAGACCAACTTGAGGCGAGAATAGCGTAGAAAAAGGCCGTGATGGCCAGATGCATGAAGTAACTGCTGAGGACAAGGGGTCCCAAGCCACCCATTTCTGAAGAGGCCAGGGGGATCAGAAACAGAATGATGAGGGCGACCGTCGCTGAGACGCGGTAGAGAGCCGTTGGGTTCATAGCTCGCGTCCAAAGAGACCGGTCGGCTTGAGCAGGAGCACCAAGGTCAGGATCACCATGCCGTAGGCGGGAATATAGGCGGCGGCGCGGGTGGCGTCGGGGATGCATCCGGTGCCTGCGGCTTCGACCAGCCCAACGATCAGACCGCCCAGGAAGGCGCCGGGCAGACTCCCCATGCCGCCAAGCACGATGATAACGAAAGAGCGGGCGGCTGCGGGGATACCGACCTGGGGCAACCAGGAGAAGACCTGGACTAAGGAGGCTCCTGACAGGCCTGCAAGCATTGCGCCCATGCTGAATGCGAGCGTGTTCATCGAGTCGGGATTGATTCCGGTGACGGCAGCGGCCTGTCTGTCCTGACTAACGGCTCTGAGGGCTTTGCCCACCCAGGTCCGGTAGAGGAACCAGAGCAGGGCCGCCAGCATGAGCAGGGCAAGGACGGCGGCGGTAAAGCGGGGATTGGGGACGGAAATCGCGTCAAAGATTGTGACATTACCCGGTGTCATTCTGAGGAAGGCGCCGGATTCGCCGGGCAGCTCAAGGCGAGGGAAGGGGAAGAAACGTTGCGCTTTTACAGGCACTGCCGAGGTCAGGGCCTGGGTGAAGTATTGCAGGAAGAAGGCCAGGCCAAACGTTACGAGGATGGCGTATTCGGTGGGGCGTTCGATCTCGCCGCTGCCCATGGGGCGCAGGAAGATCCTCTCGAAGACGTAACCGATGGCGAAGGTCACGATACAGCTTGCCAGGATGGCTACGATCGGCGACACACCTGGGATCCATTCGGCAGTCATGAAGTAGGTGACCATGCCGCCGATCATGTAGAACTCGCCGTGGGCAAAGCTTACGACGCCCAAAATGGAGAAAATGAGGGTAAGGCCCAAGGCCATCAGCCCGTAGATGACGCCGATGACGATGCCGTTGGCAAGCTGTGAGATTACAAAGCCGCCGTTTGCGACGCAGAGATTGTCGGGATCGGCTAGGGCAAAGGCGACAATGAATATGCCGACGACGATGGCGATGGCGATCCCAATGAGGCGGCTGGTGATTTTGGGCGTGGCGATCCAGAGTGGAACGAGGCTGAGAGGGCCCAGGGCCGCGCCGATAACGGCGCCGCCGAATGAGGCTTGGGAGATTTCGAGGTCTTTGCGGGCGTAGATGCGCGGTGTTACGACTCCGCCGAGTGCGCCCCAGAAAAGTATCCACAGAAGCGCCCAACCGAAGATCGCTGCGTTTTCCATGGTTCAGGTCCGAGCCTGGCGGGCAGTGGGATGGTTAATCGTCAAGTGGAAAAAGGAGGCACCTTGTAGCTGCGGCAGAAGTGGGTGATGAAGGCGGACAGCCTGCAAGCCGGGGGAAGGCTCGCATGGCTATCAGGCCAAGAAAGTGCTCCAACGGTCAGCTCTTTACTCCTGACCGACTATGATCGGTGCGCCGGTCTGGTAGATCACCGGGTAGACGACAGTCGTTTCGGTGGCGTCCTGCCCTTCAACCTGGTACTGCACGATGGTGATGGCGGGATCAGGGAACTGGTGCCACCACTTGGGGTCTACACCTGCCTGTTCGGGGGTATTGCTGCGGTTAATCGGGAAGGTGATTGGACCGAGTGCGCCCATGTGGTTGATGTTCTCGAGGGCGTCGATGATGTCCGACGGGTCGGTGGAGCCGGAGTCCTCGATGGCCTGGGCGATCAGCATAATGGAGTCGTAGGAGGCCATTGCGTAGGACTCGATGTCGTCCTTGCCAGTGCGGGCCGAGTACTCGGCTACGAGGGCCTGGGCCACGTCGTTGTAGAGCTGCTGCGGCAGGCCGATACGGCGCACGAAGCAGTGGTTGCCGTCAGGGACGTTGGTCCAGAAGGCATCGCTAACTAGGGAGACCTGGTTGCACATGGTGGGCACGTTCTGCGGTCCGATGCCGGCGTCGGCGGCCTGCTGGGTGAAGTTGTAGGAGGCTTCACCGGTCGCGAGGGTCACGATCATGTCAGGGCTTTCGGCCTTCACGCGCTCGATGATGCCGGCGAAGTCCTGGGTGCCGATGTCAACACTGAAGGTGACCGATTCGATACCGGCCCCGTCAAGGAGCGCGGTCGTGTTTTCGGCTGCCGGGATACCGTAGTCGGTGTTCTCGGTGAGGATGACGACTTTGTCGAGCTTCATGCCGTTTTCGTCACGCAGCCACTGGATGAACTTGACATCGACTGCGGAGACTTCGGAGCTCAGCGGGGCGATGCGGAAGATTTCATCGTACTGAACGCTGGTGATGGTGTCGTTCCAGGTTTCGGCGAAGACGATGGGAACGCCGTTGTCACGGGCGACCTCCTTGGCCGCGACACCGACTGAACTGTGGTAGCCGCCACCAATCCCGACGACGCCATCCTGGTTGATGAGACGTTCAACGACGGCAGTGCCGCGTTCCGGGAGGCCTTCGGTGTCGACTATGATCAGCTCGACCGGCCTGCCCATGATTCCGCCGCGGTTGTTGAGCTCTTCGGCAGCAATCAGCATGGCCTCGCGCATGGCCTCACCGCCGACTACGGCGCCGGGGGCGGAGAGCGGTGCGAGCGCGCCAATCTTGATCGGCTCCATCGACATGTCTTCGGACTCCTCAGCGGGAGCCTCAGTTGGGGCGGCAGCAGCTTCTTCGGCTGCGGGTTCGGCCTCGCCGACGGTCTCGGCTTGGGGCGCGCAGGCGGCAAGCATGAGGGCGAGGATACTCAGTGAGATTACAATCCAGGTGAGAGTTCGCGTTCGGTTCATTGTAAGGTTCTCCTTGCTATTCAGTGGGCTTCGGACATTGGAAGCCAGATTGCGGTTGGTGACACTAAGCTTCGATGCATTGCGCAGGCACCGGGGACAAGGGACAGTGTTCGGGTTCATTATGCAACAGCCCCAATTGCATGTCAATGGACACAGGAGTTAATTCCAGTGTATTCGCACCTTTCATTGGTGATTTGAGAAGCTATGAGAGGGCGTTCTAAAGGGTCGTTCCCGCCCCAAGCGAGGAACAGTTCGATCCGCGAAGTCACGCGAAGGGCCGCGAAGAAAACCAGAGGTGTATAGGGCTCTGTTTGCGTGGAAGCACGACTATTTGCGGATACTCGGTTTGCTTCTGTCATTTCTCGATTCAGTTGCCCGTCTTGTGGTCGTGAAATGTCTACATAAGTCGCGCCAAAATCAATTTTTTTTGGGCGCCTTTTGCGGCCTTTTGTGCTCTGCAGGGCTTGGTGAGCACCTGTCCTGGTTTGATGCTCTTTCGCCCGGCTGTGGGTAACAAGGTCGGGTCATTTCATGTCAGATAGGCGTAAGTCGGACAAAGCGGGCGAAAAAAGCTATTTGGTTCATCGCTTGCAGTTTCGGCGGTATGGTTCTTCCTCTCGACTCAGGATTCCGAGCGACAGGCGGATGCGCGTTTGTCGGTTCTCATTGTACCATGCATTTTTTCGATTTTGCTTGCTTTTTTTGGGTGAATTACAGAATTGGGGTGGGAAGAGTCAGTTTTAGCGCCACCCAAATCTGGGGTGGAAATGGCCTGGCGGTTTTTGGAAAGACGCGGGGGAGGCGCCAGGCCGGACATTGTCGTGGGTTCGGTCAGTTGGAGGGGATGCGAAGGCTGGCACAGGGCAGGCACCTACAGGGATTCGATGGGACTGGCGCGATGTGGTTTGGCGAAGCCCTTTCGATTAGGCATATGTCACCAATGTCGTCACCAGGTCGATGAGGCATGTTGTAGGAGAGGGGGCGTTGGGGGGGGGGGGGCCC